>JAZRMS010000054.1:0-11926 GCA_045647825.1 Christensenellaceae bacterium | reverse complement strand
CGACTTGGTGGACGTATAGCCGTTTTTACCAAGAATGAAAGTTGAGTCAATTATTTTAAGTGTTTGATTTTTCTTAACAACGTTAACAGGCGCAGAGTTATAACCTTGAGCTGCAACGTAAGTGACAACGTTTTCTAACGTGGTGGTTTTCGCAACGGTTGCACCAGTTTCATCTTTATCAATTACCATACCGATTAAAACACCACTATTGTTTTTAGAAGACTTTGAAGCCATGCCAAGGTTTTTTATGGTAGCGCCAATGGTATATTTAAACAAACCTATTTGACTATGCGCAGCTGCTGTATATTCCGTAATCGTATGGCCTAATCCGTTAAACGTGCCATAGAAATAGGTATTCACTTCTGGCCAAGCTGCCGATAGCGCTATATCTGCAGTTAAAGCAAACTTGCCGTCAACCTTGCCCGCCACGTTGATTGCCGTTTTTAGTTCAGTTTCGTCTTTGATTAAAGTATATCCCGTGTCATATGTAGTTGAATATGCTTTTCCGTTTTCATCAAAAACGGTTACGTATTTTCCTTCTCCAGCAAAGTTTGCCACAGTGTAAGACTCAGTTTCCACCTTAACGTCGTCAACGTAAATTGCGCTGATTTGTTCTGGTGCGCCTGGCATATTTGCATAAAGGGTATTATCGGTAGAAACTACTGCGTAGTCATCTTCCGAACGGAAAGTTGGGGTGAAATATCCCATATCCAAAAGGTCTTCTTTGGTATAACCAACGCCTTCTTCATAATTTAACCACGCGTTGTTTGCAGTCGCGCGCATAGAGCGCTCTACTTCGTTACTGTTTTGCGCTTTATAGAAAACTACTTCGTTTTCGCTTGAACCTTCCGTACTACTTGGTCTTGTTACTCTCAAATAAACGGCTGATTCAAATTCAGTAGTCAAAGCTTCTGCTAAAACTTCTTCACTTGCGTTGCCAAAGTTGAGATAGGTATAGAAAGTGTATTCTTCGCTATCCAAAGCATCACCAGCAAAGCTTGGACCATTTTCTTTAAAAGCTACTGCTTTAACAAAACTATCGTCGCCAACTTTGTTTATAGTCGCAAAGTATACAGCCTCTACTGCACCAGTAGTTACGCTATCATGCCAACCTTTGGTAACGGTTGTGCTAAATCTGATAGCGTTGCCAGTAAGACGGATGCTCGCACTTTGGTTGAGAACCATTCCACTTGCCACTTCAATGTCATCAACACCTTCGACAGGTGCAGAAACGTCTGCAAATGCGTTTTGGTTTTGATTAAACTTAATTAAACCAAATCCACAAACTGCAGACAAGAATAAAACTACGAGTATTGCAATTAAAGAACGTTTGAGTCTTAAAGAAACGTTTGTTTTCATTGCGTAACCTCCCTTAAACCTTTTGGTTTTTTCCAAGAATTTTTTGTGTCTTTTCGTCTACTTTTTAATAAATTAAAAACTTTTTATTTTGCCGACACTACTCTAGAGTAGTAGACTATTTGACTTATATATTATATAATATATAAAAGCAACTGTCAAGTAGAATATTGAAATTTAAAATTTGCGCCAAAAAACGCAAAAAAGCCATACAAAACCTAGCGAAACGCCTTTTATTTAAAAAAAATTTTAAAATATTTTTTGCATTTCAACCAAAAAAGCAAACAAAAAAAGCAGTCGGCAACAAAGCCAACTGCTCTTTTTTATAATTTTATTATTCAAGCCATTATGCGTTATAAGGAATTATTAGCGCACCGTCACCTGCACCGAGATTTAAGGTAAGTTTTCCATCAACGAGAGCCTTGTTCGTAACACGCGTTCCGTGATATACTTGAACGCTATTAAACAAATCGCTAATTTCGATAGTAACTTCGCCACCCTTTAGGTCTCTTGGCTCGGTAATGTTAACAACGTAATATCCGTAATAACCGCCTTCTTCATCAACAAGTTCGGTAATCAAAACTGCACCGTCAAACGCCAGTACTGCGCCGTTAACAAACTTAAGGTCGCCTTGAACTACTGCACAATCTTGACATTTTGCAGAGCCACAACCTTCAAAGAAATAGTTCTGATAAGTGCCGTTAGTATAGTAGTGCAAATCTTGATATTCAAAGTTCATTAGCGCTTTGCCCTTTAACGCAAGCTCTGCGTTAAGTTGTTGTACGCCCGGATAAGTCTTGGTTGGATTACCAAATCTATCTACAACGTATTCTTCACCATTTCCGTCAACGCCTTCTGCAGTATTAATAATTGGGAAATAAGTGTAATAGGTGAAATCCTTACAGCCGAATGCAGCGCTTATGTTGCCTTGCCACAAGATGTCTTCTGGTGAGCAAGCGTGCTTTCCACCAGGCCCTTTATCGCCATAAGACTGCATTGCAATCGCCCTATCAATACCCTTTTCTCTTGCCCATTCAGAAGTAACTTGGTGACTTCTAATGTAGTATGGAATAAGACTTCCAGAAACTGGATAATCGTCGTATTGAACGTAGCCAAGATATTTACCAACGTTTTCGTAATAGGTGTCTAGATAGTAAATATACGCGTCGTAACTAGTCAAGCCTATTCCGTTGTATAAACTCCAATGCCCTGCAGTATGCGCGTATGGGAACAAGTTTTCCATAACGTAGATTTCTCTGCCGTAATACTCTTCCGCTGCCTTTATAGCTTGCGCAAGTTGTCCCATAGCAACAAAGCATTCCCAAGTAGGCTCGTCAATAAAGGTCACACCCTTAAACGCTGGATGCTTGATAATATTTCTTAAGTGGTAAATAGCAAATTCGTTAAGATCGTTTTGAGTCTTAAACCTTGTAGCAGCACTTACCGATGCGCCCGGCGTGTAAACTATGCCGTTTTCCTTATCGATAAGCGGTGTTTTTTGAGCTGCCATTTGGTGGAAAGCGCTACCTGCTGCAAACACTTCCATTCCACGTTCATACGCTAAATCGAAAATGCTTTCTGCATAAGTTCCCTCAAAGTTATCGTAACTAATTTCAGATCCAAAGGTAAAGAACAAGGTGTTAAAGTTAGCCTCTGCATAAACGTCCAAAGCGCCTTCATCAAACATAAACACGGCTTCGCTTTCTTTTATGCAGTTTGATACCGGTGTATCGCTCTTCTTTAACGTTCTAGTTCCGTCGCCATTATCTTGATAATAATAGTATTGATACAAATCTCTTCTAATGTATTCAACCGTTCCGTCACCTCTCTCAAAGAGATAGAAATAGCAGTTTTCGTTATAACTATTATCACTCCAGTCCCATTTGCCGTCGCCGTTTCTATCGCAAAGGTCGTCTACAGTAATCTTTCCATCACCGTTACCACCGTTTGCAACCGCGTCGTACCATTGTTTAACGCCGATAGGAGCAAACTCGTTGAGGTATCTAACAAGAACTTCCTTTGGTTGACCACTTGCATCCTTATGAGTTGAAGTTGCTTTTAAGTTAAGATATTCTTCATAAGTATATCCCGCAGTAGGATAGTTAACACTATTTTCGTTAAAGCCGTTTCCGTTAAGGTCAACGTAATATTGAATATATTTACCTGGCGTTGCGCCGTATGCCCAAATACTGAACGTGTTTGTTGAGGTGTTGTGATATTCTGGCTTTTTGAGTTCGTGTTCACCAACCGTCGTATGACAATCGTTACAGTATTTGTAAATTCTGCTTATGCCGTTTTGCGCAACGTATTCATCCACAATCCACTCGCAGTTAACGTGGTTGTTTTTATCTATACCAGTCGTTCTTTCCGTTCCCAAAGCACCACAAACTTCACATTGTCTTGCTTGCTTTCCTGCAGTTATACAAGTTGCAACTTGAGTTACAACGTTGTCGCCATAAGTATGACTTTCCATAGGTGCTTCTTTTCTACTCATCACGATACCACAAATATTACACTTGAGCACCATGCTACCAGCCGTGGTACAAGTTGATTCAACTTCGGTTACCCATTGACTGCTTTCAGCGTGAGTATGGCTTGCAATTACACCTACCTTAATGAGCTGATTAATAACGCTCTCTGGCAAATTCACCCTAGAAGATGCTATTGCACTATTAAACGCCGAAACGCTATTATAATAGAAATAATCTACACCTTTAACTGCCGTTACCGCATTCACGCTATGAACGGGATATTTAGCAGAGCCACCTATCGCAGTCGTGATACTACTATTCAAATTCACCACGTAAGCGTTTTGTACTATCGGACTATGGCTCATGGCTTCTCCACCAAACAAATATCCGCTATAAGGACTAGAAACGCTACCAACTGAATTTATGAATGCAAAACTATCCTTTACTAAAACACTGCCTTGGATTACGTAAGCAAATGGCGATGCATAAGAGCCTGCTACTTTTTCTATGTAAACTACTGTTCTTTCTACTCTTGCAGCACCAGTAACGTATCCGATAAGACCGAAACGGCCGTTAGTGCTCTTCACCTTAAAGATTAAATCGGTGATTTCCGCACCAGTACCAGCCTTATGGAACAAGCCTTGATAATAACTCGTGCATGCAGTAAAGTTATAAAGCATATGTCCATTACCTATAAGTTTACCGCTAAAAGTAGCACTAGAATACCATGCATTATCAGCCGTAACGGAAGTCATATCTATATCTTCGTTTAGGTAATACGTGCCTGTCGTTGCCGTCTTTAGCAAGGCGATATTGCTACTTGTTAAAATCACGCCTTCTTCAGCCACGCTGTTACAAATAGAACAATATTTATAAACTTTTAAGTTTTCTAAATCCTTTTGCCACTCACCAACCTCGTGAGGTTTCTTTTCAATAGTTTCCACCGCTAGCACTGTATCGCAAATGGTACATTTTTGAACGCGCTTTCCTTCTTCTTCGCAAGTCGAATTAGAAAGCACTACCCAACCACCTTCTTCGTGTTCGTGTGCATTTCCACTAAAGTAAAGCTTATCTAAAGCAAACAAGGTTGGGATTTCGTCTTGAATACGCTGTAAAATTCCCGCTTGTTCCATTGCCTCGTAAGAAGTTTTTATGATACATGCAGAATCATAAGTTCCACTTCCACCGGGCGTTATAACGTTGCCGTTAACGTCTTTATATACAGCTTTCTCGTTAATTGAGTTTGGAACAGCCGTGTTAGGACAAATTACGAAAACGTTTTGCATTATAGTTGGAGAACTAGCCAAAGTATTATATCCTGCAAACAATGCAGTTAAATCACTACCCGCTGAAACGATATTTATAAACACGTTTTTCATAGTTTGCGTGGTTGAAATATTATTATGTCCAACCAAAATACCTGCGTTTCTAGTTTGGAAAGCATCAATCGTTACGTTCAAATTTTCGTAAACGTATTTTCCACAACCTGCCCCATCTGGATATGCTCTTGAAACTCCAAAGAACAAAGTCGCATATGAGTG
Organism: Christensenellaceae bacterium; assembly: GCA_045647825.1. Classification (GTDB taxonomy): domain Bacteria; phylum Bacillota; class Clostridia; order Christensenellales; family Borkfalkiaceae; genus UBA1259. The sequence goes on along the minus strand of JAZRMS010000054.1, from coordinate 6,558 downwards.
ACCGCCACCAAGAGTATCTGCGTGAATACTCAAGTTTCTTATAGTACCACCAGAAGTCGTCGTGATAAGTGCGTTGTGCGCCGCAGCAGTTTTAAATTTTAAGTTGGTTATCTTGTGTCCTTGACCATCGATTTCAATATTGATTGCTCCGTGATAATAGGACTTATTTGATACCGTTTGACTTTTAGCACCACCAGCTAAATAACTCGTAACACCGGCAACCTTCATATCAATATCTTCGGTTAAATAGAAATAACCACCACCGCTTGCTATAAGACTTGAAAGCTCACCAGCGTTTTTATAAGATATAGGTACAATTGCCCTTACCTTTTCTGCTCCTTTTATTACAGATTCAGGAAGAGTGAACGTTCCTGCTTTTTGCGCATTTAATAAATCTGCACCTTTAGTATAAACGAAATAATCCTTTCCTGCTACTGCCGTGCTTCCAGAAACACCCTTAGGTTTACCCATTAAAGAACTTGTTCCTGAAACAGAAGTAAATTCGCCGTGGTTTAATACTACGACTCCGTCTAGCACTGCGTTAGACGGGCTAGTTATTGTGCTTAAACTTCCACCAAACAAATATCCACGATAGTTAGAGCTAGTAGCATAGCTACCACCAACGACTATCAAACTATCTTTAACGGTTAGTTTTGCGCTAATCGTGTGAGCGATAGGCGAACTTTCGTTATTAGCAAGCATATCTGCTCTTACAACCACGTTTTCAACCAAAGTTTCGCCCGTTACTTTACCGATAACACCAGACTTGCTAGCAAAATATAGCATTTCAATCTGGAAGTTTCTAATAACCGCGCCTGCTCCCGTTTGATAGAACAAACCTTTATACGCACCTGCAGTAATGCCTGCGAAATTCTTTATGGTATAGCCGTTTCCATCAAAAGTTCCCGTAAACGTTGAGGTAGGGTTCCAAGGAGTTGTTGCAGTAGAGTTAGTATAATCCCACATATCAATATCTTCTACAAGATAATAATGTCCACTAGTTGCCGTTTGCAACACGTCTATGTTAGATTGACTTACGGCAGTTCCATCTATTTGATCTAGCGGTTTTGTTTCAAGCACCAAATTACATTCTTGACATTGTTTGATAGCAAGATTCTTTCCCGCATCTGGCAACCAGCTACTTTCAACGTGAACACCAGTTGCTGAAATTGCTTTGCTGTTAACTAATTCACCACAAACGGTACATTTTTGAATTTCTCTTCCCGCTTTAACACAAGTAGCAACCAAGTCAATTTCCCATTCGCCTAACGTATGAGCAGTCTTTTGTATGCTTTCTGTTTGCAACACAGTTTCACATACCGTACATCTTTTCTCTTTTAAACCTTCTTGCGAACAAGTTGCGCCCCTTGTTTCTTCCCACTCGCCTTCCGTGTGAGGAATTGTTTGAATAGGCTCTGATGCAATGGTTTTATTACAAGAATTACAAGTTTTAACTCTTATTCCCATTTTATCGCAAGTAGGCTCTATTTCTACTCTCCACTCACTTTGACTGTGCGCGGTTTTCTCTATGATTTCTCTTTCTACAACCACCCCACAATCTTTACAGGTCTTAATTCTTTCGCCGTTATTTAAGCAATCTTCAACTAAAATAGTTTCCCACTCACCTTCGTTGTGTGGTGTTTTTGGAACGTATGAATATTTAATATTTTTGTCACATACGCTACATTTCTTTACATATTTGCCCTGATCTACGCAAGACGCCATGTTTAAAATTTCCCATTCGCCCAAAACGTGTTCGTGGTCAGGGAAAAAGTCGTCAATATCAAAATCAACGTCCCCACCAACTTCTTCATCATCTTGACTAATTTGAACACTCAACGTTGTTGAATAAGAAAGATTATTTTCATCAAACAAAGTAACTACTGTCTCGCCAAGAGAAAGAAAGAAACTTACTTCCCCCGTATAAATCCCTTGATTATAAACAACGTCTACTTTTTTAGCGCCAACGTAAGCAGTCAATTTCGTTCCGTCGTTAACTTCTGGATATTCTGGCATACTAAACGAAAGCACGTTTCCAACAATGCTTCCCGTTATTTCCTTATTAACGAAAGCAGGGGTAAAATATTCTAGATCTAAAATATCTTGCTTTTCATATCCTGCGCCTTCTTCAAAATTCAAGAACACGTCGCTAGCAACTGCGCGCATAGAACGGCAAACACCTTTACTATTTGTTGCCATATAATAGGTGATTTCATTGCCATTAACTACCTTGGCATAAGTAGCCGTTTCAAACTCTGAAACTATAGCTTGCTGTAAAAATTCTTGGCTTGCATTTGCAAAATTTAGATATGCGTTTAATTCGCAAATATCTTTATCCGCAAAGTTTGGCTGATCACCAAAAGCAACTGCCATAACGTTTGAACTGCCCGCTATTCTCATAGTTGCAAAATATACGACTTCGCCATCTAAAGAATCGTGAAAATCTTTAGAAACGTTAGTGGTAAACCTTATTGCCTTACCATTTAGACGAATACTAGCCCCGTCTTCTACGGTAAAACCTTTAGTAGCAACAACCACGTTTGCACTAGCCGTTGGCGCTTCTACACTTATGCTTGCGCTTGCCGATTTTTTGCCAAACGTTTTAAACGCGCAAACAGAGCAAATTATAGATGCTATAAACGCAACTAAAAGTGCTAACACATACCTTTTTTTAACCATGTTTCCCTCACTATTAATAGAAATTTCGACTTTTCTTGCACAAAAAACGCCTTAACGGCTTCTCTAAACAAAAACCTCTTCTTTAACAAGTGTTTTTATACCAATTATTCGTCGATTTCCCCTTAATGGTATATTTTCGTATTATACATTATATATGTAGTTTCATTTTCAGTCAAGCAAATTCCCTATTTTAAGAACCAAAAATCTTTTATAAAATTTTATTTTGCTTAAATAAAATTGATTAATTTTAACTTTTTAATTATGCTTTTTTACTATAGACATATATCACCTTTACTAATTGACAAAGAAAAACTAATGTGATAGACTAAATTTAGAGGTGAACACTATGGAAAAAAGAAAAGGTTTAGATAAGGCGCAAAGTATTGCTATCACTATCGAAAAACAATTACTTTGTGGCGAATTAGGAAAGTCTGGAGATAAATTTTATACAGTTAGAGAATTAGCTAGCATATTTAACGTTTCACCCGTTACAGCCATTAAAGTTTTTTCCATTCTAAAAGAAAAAAACTTAATTCAATGCTTTGGAAAACACTATTTTTTAACGACTGGCAACACTCCCCCTTCTTCAGATCTAGGAAAACGGCTCAAAAAAAACGCGTCTGGGAAAAAAATAATAGGTGTCCACGTTCCAGAAATAGAAAATCCATTTTTTTCTTCGCTAGTTGAACAAATAAACGTTTCCCTTGCAAAAAACGGATATTTAACAATAATTTCCACTAGCAACAACGACTGCGAAATGGAAAAAAATATTCTAGATAACTTTATAAACATAGGTGTTCAAGGCATAATTTCTTGCTCAAACCTAGGCGACTCTCTACTAAAATATTATAACAGCTATCCTTTACCTATCGTACATCTTGGAAATAGATTTGAAAACGAAGGCGAATCTTTTGTTATGGTAAACGACGACTTGGCAACAAAACAAGTTGCAGAACACCTTATAGAAATGGGTTATAAACATTTTATGTACGTCGGCGTAGAAGATCAAAACAACACTGATAAAAGATACACTTCTTTCGTTAACGCACTAGAAAAAAACGGCAAACAAATCCCGATAGAAAACGTTTTTAGGCTTTCTGACTATCAACAATTTTCCATTCCACAATCGTTATTAAACACCATTAAAAATTGTCAAAAGCCTTTGGGAATTTTTTGTTTTCACGACGTTATTGCAGTAAACGTTATAACTGCTTGCCAAAAACTTTTCATAAATATTCCAGAAGACGTTGGTATCGTTGGTTTTGACAATCTTCGAATTGCAGAGCAATGCAAACCTACCCTATCTTCTATCGCTTATCGCTTTGACGGTATGGCTAGTTCTGCAGTAAAACTTCTTTTAGAAAAGATAAACTTGCCATCAAACAGCAATAATAACAAACTAGATTACGTAAATCACTATTTGACCGTTAGAGAAAGTTCGCTTAGAAAAAAATAATAAATGTAACAAATTAAGATTGTTATACTATAAATTTGTAAAATAGTATTGCAATCTTTTTTTTTGCAATTATAATTTATAATAAAAAACCTTATGAAAGGAGAAAACTATGGCAATTAAGCACACAGCCGTATCTTATTACGGATGGAACTACGTTGAACACGCATTAGTAGATTTTAAGGAAATGAAAGAACACGGTTGCGACACCGTTATTTTGGCAATAACCGAATTTGATATGGACTTTTGGTTTCCAAACCTAAACGAAATAGTAAAAGCAGGTCACTCTGTTGGTCTTCGCGTTATAGCAGACCCTTGGGGAATCGGCAAATTCTTTGGTGGAGAACAAGTCAGTTACTTCTTGCAAAATAATATTCATAACCGCCAAGTTTCTGCGCTTACTGGTGAGCCGGTTAACGCCGCTTGCATTAATACCGTTGCTTTCAGAGATTATTTCCAAAACATCTGCGTTAAAATCGCAAGAGAAACGGAAGTTGACGGATTTTTCTGGGATGAGCCACATTGGGCTATGCCAAGCACCCCACACTCTTTCCAAAACTTCGGTTGCGATGACTGGACTTGCAGATGCCCTAACTGTATGAAAAAATTCCAAGATGAATACGGATATGAAATGCCAAAGCGTTTAAATGACGACGTTCGTTCTTTTAGGCGTAAAGCCGCTCTTTCAATTTTAAGCGACACGTCTAAAAAATTAAAAGAAATCAACCCCAAGTTAGAGATAACTTGTTGTGTTGAAGCAACTCTTGAAAAATACTACGTTAAAGAAGACAAAGGATACGAAGACTGGGATATGGTTGCTTCTTGCCCATATTTCGACGTTTTTGCAACCACCATTATCGACTGGGAATCTTCTAACGATTTCGTTAGACATATTACCGAACGCACGGTAAAGGCTGCAAAGAAATACGGCAAAGATGCAGAAAGATGGCTTATGGGTTACTACACCGACTGCGAAGACTATAGCCGTATTGACGAAGTTGTTTCAATGTACGAATCAATGGGCGTTGATAGACTTTCAACTTGGACTTATCGCGGTGGTTACGGCACTCGTTTAGCAGCAAGAGATCCTCTAGGACTTTGGGATGCTATCGGCAGAAACTACAAGAGAGTTATGAATAAAAAATAAGGAGAGAACGCAATTATGTTTAACGACTACGGCTATTTTAAGGCTATAATAGAAAACATTGAAAAGGTTATGAAAGAGCAAGAGTCAAACATAGAAAAAGCCGCCTCTGCTATGGCAGACGCTATTGAACAAGACAAACTTATTAGCGTATACGGTGGTGGCGGACACACAACTCTTTGTATGGGAGAAATGTTCTTTAGAGCGGGTGGACTTTGCAATATCAACCCCGTTATGGAACCTGCCCTTTCAGTTTTCAACCAAGCCCTTAAATATTTAGAGCTAGAACGCACGCCAAACTTTGGCTCTGCTATCGTTAAGTATTACGACCTAAAAGAAGGCGACCTTTTAATCATCTTCCATAATATCGGCATAAACGCTGCAACTATCGACGCTGCTATGGAAGCTAAAAAGAATGGCGCTAAAATCATTGCAGTTTCAAGTTCTCATTGGCAAGATGAAATGGCAAAAGACCACTTTATCCGCCATCCTTCTGGGAAAAATCTTTTCGACTTTGCAGACATCTGCATAGACGACTATAACCCCGTTGGCGACGCAGTAGTTGAGGTTAAAGGTTGCGACACACCTATCGCCCCTATTTCAAATATCGTGGATTTTTATATTATCCACGCACTAGAAATTGCAACTATTCGCGAATGTGTTAAACGTGGCATAACCCCACCCGTTTGGAAGAGTGCAAACACCCCTGGTGGCGACGAATTTAACAAAGCGAATATGGAAAAATATAAACCACGTATTAAAATGCTATAATTTTTTGGAGAATTTATGAATTACGATTTAATTAAAAGAACAGTCGATAGAATTCTTGAAAATAAATACGAATGGGAATTTCAAGGGGAATCTGCAATCAAGGTTGACGGAAAAACTCTTCCCCTTGCCAAGTGGATTTTCTATCATCAATTAGAAGCTATGCGACTAATTGCCATTAATGATAAACTAGTAAATAGAATTTGTAGCTACAAGTCAACGGTTATTTATAGTGCTACTAAAGACCTTTTTGAAATACTTCGTGAAGAGCTCGGCACTTGTGAGTGGATTTTAGATGAAAAGATTAAGTCTATTTACGGTGTGTATAAAGAAAGCCGAACAGTTTCGCTAATAATAAAGACGGTTAACGATACGTTGTGTTCAATCAACGTATCGACAACTTTATCCGACCAAACCGCACCTATAGTTAAACACGAAATTGTCGGACAAGAAGGATTTATATCAGATCGCGCAGTCAACGAACAAATCCCAGTGAATGCGATTTATCTATATA
>JAZRMS010000053.1:0-1662 GCA_045647825.1 Christensenellaceae bacterium | reverse complement strand
AACAATAAATATTTGTTTTTTAAAGGAACTACGCCAATTTGGGTAATTAGATTTTTAAGTTTATGGTTTGGATGTTTTGGGCTATACGGTTGGATATATGCCATTAAATACAAAGTGGAGTTCGATAAAGAAAAAATTGTTTTGAAAACGATGTTTAAGAAACAAGTAGTTAAAGTTGGTGATATAGAAAAATATACTTGCAAAAGATATAGAAAATCCGTATTCTTTCAATATTGTCTATTCGTAAAAAGCAAGAAAGTTTTAGTTAACACTAGATATAAAGAAGAATTTGACAATATATTATGCAAGGTTCCCGTCGACAGCTCATATTATCAAAAATAATGAATTGCTAAATGCAAGCCCCAAACGAGAAAACCTAGTTTGGGGCTTTAATATTGACAAGTAAATAAAACCATAATAAAAAAGGGTGTGCAGTTTGCACACCCTTATCTTATTAAGTTATTTTATTATTTAACTACTTCTTTTGCAGTTGCAACAACGTTTTCTACGGTAAAGCCGTATTTAACGAACAATTTGCCTGCAGGTGCTGATTCACCAAAAGATTCCATACCGATAATCTTTCCGTCCATACCAACGTATTTATACCAGCACATTGGAGAGCCTGCTTCGATAGCAACTCTTGCGCGAACTGCCTTTGGAAGAACGCTTTCTTTATATTTTTCGCTTTGAGCTTCAAAGTCTTCTACGCAAGGCATAGAAACTACTCTAGCATCAATACCGTCGTTAGCGAGTTCTGCTTTTGCTTTAACTGCAAGGTTAACTTCGCTACCAGTTGCGATTAAGATAACGTCTGGAGTTTTCTTGGTTGAATCTGCAAGGATATAACCACCCTTCATAGCGTTTTCACCCGTGCCGTCAAGCATTGGGATAGTTTGACGAGAGAGTACCAAGCAAGATGGGTCTTTGCCGGTCAATGCGTTAATCCAAGATGCAGTAGTTTCTCTGCCGTCTGCTGGGCGATAAACTTTCATGTGTGGCATAGCGCGAAGTCCTGCAAGGTGTTCGATAGGTTGATGGGTAGGTCCGTCTTCACCAACGCCGATTGAGTCGTGGGTTAAGATATAAACAACAGGGAGTTCCATAATTGCAGACATACGCATTGCATTCTTCATATAGTCAGAGAATACTGCAAAGGTTGCGCAATATGGGATAAGTCCGCCGTGTAGATACATACCGTTAACGATAGCAGCCATTGCGTGTTCACGAATACCAAAGTGCATGTTAGAACCAGTTCTGTCACCCGGCAAGAATTCGCCACGTGATTTCATGTTAGATTTGTTTGCTGGTGCTAAGTCTGCGCTACCACCGATAAGGCTTGGGATATATTTAGCAAGTTTGTTAAGAACGGTTGCGCCGTATCCTCTAGATGCGTCGTCCTTTTCAAATTGCCAAAGTTCTTCGATATTTTTAAGGTCTGGAAGTTCTTTGTTCTTCCAAGCCTTGTATTCTTTTGCAAGTTCTGGATATTTTTCTGCATATTCAGCAAACATTGCTTTCCAAGCTCTTTGAGCCTTTCTGCCTTTGTTTGCAAACTTTTTGCAGTGCTTGAATACTTCTTCTGGAACTTCAAATGGTTCAGAAGTCCATTCAAGATTTTTCTTTAAGGTTGCAACGCCTTCTTCGCCCAAAGGAGCGCCGTGG
>JAZRMS010000052.1:0-3343 GCA_045647825.1 Christensenellaceae bacterium | reverse complement strand
TTCGTTTAAGTTTGAAAAATAAATAAAAAACGCGATCGCAAAAAACGGTCGCGTTTTTATTTTTAATAGGTTTTATAGTTGTTCAACAAATATTGCGTAGCCTTTTTTAGATTTTGCAGTAATGCCATTTTCATCAATGGTGTAGTCAACTCCGTCTGATTCTAAAAGGCTAACCTTTCCGCTTGTCTTATAAGATAGCGTTTTATCTTCAAAAAAGTCAAAGTAAATATATTTTTTATTATCATATTCAACAGAATAAACTGAAGAGCGTTGTTCGGTTGCAAAGAATTTTTTATATGCTATACCACGCGCTTTTGTTAAGTCGCCGTCTAAAAAGGTTGGATAAGCCTTTCTAGTATGGTAAATAAAGATAGGGCTTTTAATATTCTTTCTAATTTCTGGCGTACCGTCAAAAACAGGTAAATATCCACAAGCAAAACCGATTTTATCATTGCCATCGGTATCTCTAAAATAATCAACTATTCTTTCCATAGGCGAATCGGGGTTAGTTGAGAATTCTTCTACGGTAGGATTCATTGAGATAGGATATTCGCCACCGCGCAAGGGGTATGGATAAGAAAAGTCGTATGTGTTCTTGTCATCCTTTAATGGTTTCATTTTTGGGAAATGGCGATAAATACCACCACCAAAGGTGTTTATCTTTTCTTGATACATTGCGCCCATATATCTAGTCCATTTCACGTCTTGAAGTTTGGTTAATTCAAAGTCGCAAAGAATAGTTCCGTTTGCCGAAATTTTATAAGTCATTTTGTGGTTAAGCATAGGCTCACCAAAATCTGCAAGGTTAGGGATAGTTTTATATCCACCTTGTGGGCGATTTTTGGTTAGGCTAGGGCAAACGGTTGCTGGGTTGATAATATCGTATTCTTCAACAATTTCACAACTATCGCATTCCATAGAAATTTGTATAGTCTTTGGAATGCCGTTTAGATATGCAATAATTTTTCTTCTTTTGTAGCGAAGTGCGTTTGATAGATACTGAACACCCGTTTGAGATTCAACTATAACGTCAGCCGTATCTTCTCCGTCAGACAAATATTTTAGGTTGCCCTTAACGCTTTTAACAAACTTGTAGCGATAAACGCTTTCGCCAACGTTTTCAGAGAAAAACCACAAATAATCTTCTTCCACACGATAAAGGGTGAACTTAATTCCGTCCTCGTCAACGTAAATAGCACCAACGTCCTTTAAGGTCTTTTTATGGTTGGGAGCATAAACGACAGAACCATCTGGTTGGCCGTGGTTTGCACCTATAAACGCGCCGTTTATTTCGCAGGGAACAGCCTCGTCGCTAGAGGTGGATAAACGTATTGTTTCCGTGCCGTCTTTTTTAACTAGGTCAGAGCTTCTAAAATCAACGGGGTTATTTCTACAAAGAGCGCCACCATCAAGGTTGCCAAAGTGGTGAACGATATAATATTCTTCGTTATAATCCGTCCTAACCATAAGAGTTCCAACTAATTTTCTAATAACCATAATTAAATCTCCTCAACAAAAGTTGCAAAGCCTTTATTACCACTAACGATAATTTTTCCGCTCTCAATTTTATAATCAATTCCGCTTGATTCAAGCAAGGTAACTTTGCCGTTAGTGTTAAACTCTAAAGTATTGTTTTCAAAAATATCAAAGTAGATATATTTCTTTTTGTCGTAATCTACTGCGTAAACAGAAGAGCGATTTTGTGTGTCAAAGAACTTTTTAAATCCAACGCCACGGAATTTTGGGCATTTGCCGTTAGACATAAAGTAGGGGTATGCCTTTCTAGTTTTATAAATAAAAATACCACCGTCTATCATATCTTTTCTTTTTTCTGGCACACCGTCAAAAACGGGCAAGTATCCGCAAGTAAACCCAAGTCTATCTTTGCCGCCAATATCTCTAAAATAGTCTACTATACGATCAAAGGGGTTATCTGGGTCAACAAAATCGTTTTTGTTTGGCGAATATGCGTTTGGATAAGATTCCCCACGCAAAGGGTATGGCGAAGAGAAGTCAAACGTTCCTTCTGGTGTAGTAAAAGGTTTGGTTTTACTTAAAAATCTATATGTGCCACCACCAAAAACGTCTGCTTTTTCTTGATACATAACGCCAAGACAGGTGTCAAAGCGCACGTCCATCAATTTTTCAAGCGCAAAGTCTACCAAAATAGTTCCGTCTGGGTTAATAATAAACTTTTGATCAAGCGAAATCATAAATTCGCCGTAATCAGAAAGGCTTGGAGTATAAGTATATCCACCTTGTGGGCGAGATGCAGTAAGCGCAGGGGCAATGGTTGCAGGGTTTATTATGTCATAAGATTCCCAAATTTCTGCATAATCGCATTCTATAGAAGAGAAAATGGTTTTTGCCTTTCCGTCCTTATAAGCAACAAGCTTTCTTTGGCGATGCTTAACTGCTTGGGGAAGAAGGGTTAGGTGCGATTCAACAATGTTAACGTCGCTTTTATCTTCTCCGTCAGAAAGGAAGGTTAGTTTTCCGTCTGCCTTTGTCTTAAACTTGTATGCAGTAACGCTCTCTCCAATATTTTCAGAAACGAAAGTAATATAGTCTTCGTTAAATATGCGAAGTAGGGTGAACTTAACACCGGCGTCGTCAACGTAAACAGCACCGACGTCTTTGTTTGTTTTACCGTGCAACGGCGCGTATACGGTAACCCCACAAGGTTGACCGTGTCCACCGCCAATCCAAGAGCCGTTTACGATAATAGGCGCAGCCTCATCACTAGAAGAACTTAACTTTATAGGGCAATTCCAATGATTATTGTTGTCCTTTTCAATAAGTCCAGAAGACAAAAAGTCAATTTGACCGTTTCTTTCTATAGATTCGCCAATCATATTAGTAAATTGATGAACTATATCGTATTTGTCGTTAAAATGTGTGCGGAACAATGCCCACTCTCTCATTATAGAAACTATCATAAGTTTACTCCTCAATTATAGTTGCGTGTCCTTTAATTCCTTTGACTGTAATCACGCCGTCTTTAATATTATAGTCAACGTTATCTTTTTCAAAAAGCGTTACCTTTCCGGTCGGTTTATAAGTTAGTTCGCTATCTTCAAAAATATCAAAGTAAATATATTTCTTTCCTTCGTAATCTAGTTTGTAAATAGAAGAGCGATTTTCGGTATCAAAGAATTTTTTATAAGCAACGCCCTTAAAACGATTTACAGGAACTGATGAAGCAAAGTTTGGATATGCCTTTCTAGAAACGTAGATATGTATCATGCTTTTAACCAAATCTTTTCTAATTTCAGCAAGTCCGTCGTAAACGGGCAAATATCCACAAGCAAAGCCAAGTTTGTCATTTCCATCTTGATCCCTA
>JAZRMS010000051.1:0-7183 GCA_045647825.1 Christensenellaceae bacterium | reverse complement strand
AAACCGCAGTCGTATCAAACCTTGCATCGTGAAAATCTGCATCTATACCAAAAAGAAGTTTAGAAGATTGTTTTATTTCCGTATCCGTAATGCCAAAATATTCGCACGCTTCTTGCAGTTTTGGATATTTATAAGCACCGTTAGAACGTTTTAGCTTGCAAACGGGGGTTAAATTTTTCATTGAGCAAAATTCGTTTTTAGTATAAAAAGTTTTGCCAAGCCTTAAAAACTCTTCTCTCATAAACATAAAGTCAAACGCGGTGTTATGAGAAACCACAACGTCTGCCAAAGAAAAGTCTTTTTCTATTTCTTCTATAAAAAAAGAAAACCTTTTTCCGTTAGATAGTTTTTTTAACGTTTCAACCGAAAAGCCGTGAACGGCAAGCGCGCCGTATTCCACGCTATCAACGGTAAAGAAAAAGTTTTTGCTTTTTGCACTTTCCCCACTTTGCATAACGTATGAAAGTTGAACTATCTGACCTGGATGAAGTCCGCTAGTTTCAGTATCAAAATATAAAATCATAAACATAAATAAAGGACAAAACCAAACAGTTTTGTCCTTCCCTTGCGAATTTTAATTACGCTTTAAGCCATTCAGCGTATCTATCTTCGTACTTAACAACCTTGCTGTTTTCACCGAAAACATAAGTATTAAGAACTTCTGTATCGTCGTTAGAAACGGCAAGTTCTATTCTTTTTGCAACGATTTCGCTATACAAAGCATAAACGAAATTATCCGTTTCTTCCCACTTTGACCAGTCCGCCTTCATTTCTGCAAAATATTGTTCAAGAGTTTTTCCATCAAACAATGCTTTGCATTCGCCGTCATAATAAGCATCTAAATCAGCGTAAACAGCTTGACCTTTAGCATATTTTTGAGAATAGAACATAATGTGATAACCGTAATCGGTTGCAACCATTATATAACTGTTATTTCCAAGTTCAAGAAGTTCTCTTCCGTAAACTGCGAACTCATCTTTATAAGTTTCTGTGTTTGCTCCGTCTGGTGTTGGGCTAATCAAGTATCCCTTGTAGGTATTGAGTGAGCCTGGGTCAGTTGAGAAAGCAAACAATAGTTCGTTTACTTTATCTGCAAAGCCTTCTACAGCGCCATTTGAGTCATAAGCCTTGTATACTGATGCGTCTGCATAGCTAGTATTACTTGCTACCGGTGCGCCGTATAGATAAGTTTCCATTTCATTTAGGAAATCGTTAAGCGCAAATTCCGTAACGCTTTCTACACCATATTGTGGCTTGTAATCTTCTTCGCCAGCTTCGTCTGCATTAAGCAAGGTTACCGCACCCTTAAATGGAAGAGCGTTTTCGCCAGCCACAGCATAGTCACCGGTAAATTTAGTTCCGTCAAAATCGTAGCCACTTTGAATCCAAGTTGAACGCAAATCTTTTGCAATCGTGCTATCTAAAATATCTCTTCTTGCAGCTGCGTATTGCGCCAAGTCGTATTCAGGATGATCTTCTTGTAATTTCTTGATTTGTTTATCTTGCTCTTCACTAACACCTAAAAGAAGGTTATACACAAAACCATAAGTTCCTGTTGGTGAATAAAGAATTGGGGTTGAAGCAGATGCTTCTGAAAGTTTGGTTGCGAAAGTAGAGTCCGTCCATTTCTTTTGTTCTTCAAGTTTTTCTGCGTAAAGAGTTTTGATATCATCCAAATCATAATCAGCAAGAACTGAATCTACAATACATTTTTGATATTTTTCTATCAACGCTTGTTCTTTATTGCCTTTGAGCGTTTTTTGATAATAATCAGTTTCCGTTATATCGTTAACGTAGTTACCTAGAAGTGAGTTCTTTTCCATAAGTTTGATTGCCTTGTTGAAAGCAACTCTTCTTTCTGAAGAACTATTAGTGTCAACCTTATAATTCTCTTTATCAACTTCTTCTTCCGCATTAGTTGCGTTGGTTGGAACTGTTCTAATTTCATCTGGAATACTATCGCCAACCTTTTCGTCTTCTGCTTCCATATAAGATTCGATAAGGTCGTTCATAGAAACTTTCGTTTTGTATTCAGCCTCAATAATCTCTTCTCTGGTGAGATATCTATCAAGATTCCACTTATCGGTGATTGTTTGGTCAGCAATTTGATTTGCAAAAGGTTCTTGACCTAAATCAAATTTAATAACCGCATTTTGAACGAACACGCGAGTATTTGTGAGATTGTTAACGATTGCTTTTATTACGTCTTCCCTAGAAGAACCTTGTTGTTCGTAATAATAGCCGTAGTTAAGATATGCCATTGCCAAATCTTTTTTATAAACCTTGTCTAACGGTGAATCTTCTGAAATTTGAACGGTTGCAATAACTTGGTTCAAATCCTTTTCGTCGTTAGTGGTGATAAGATTACAACCGGTAAGCAACGTCATCATGGTTGCTAAAACGATTGCGACAACACTTGTAAGTAGTTTTCTCATATATATTTCTCCCAAAAAAATCAAGTGAACATAATTTATTACTTATAAATTATATACTATGCATAGAAAAATTGCAATTGTTTTTCACTTTTTTTTCGTGATTTTAATCGTTTTTAAAAAATTTTCGCCGTCAACAAAAAGATTAACGGCGATTTTTCCTTTTTTTTGCTAAATTGATGCTTGATCGGTGGCAGAAAGCAAGAAATCTTTTACCTTCAAAAGCATTTCCGCGTTGCCCTCTCCTTCTGAAACAAACTCTACTTTTGGCGTTTTGCTCATTGAAATTCTAACGTATTCTTTTCTATCATCAATAGCGCTCAAAAGATTTTTATCTGCAAAAATCTTATAATCGCTAAATGCAATAAAACACTCACCCTTTCTAATGGTTATTTCCGTTGCTTTTAATTTCATAGCAAGCATTTTTACTACTGCAATGCTTATTAAATTATCCGCTTCGTATGGCAAACTTCCATAAGCTTCTTCTATTGCCGTGCGGAAATCTTTTTCTGTTTGCAACGAGTTTATCTCTGCTATTTCTTTATAAGCGTCCATTCTGGCTATATTGCTTTCTATATACCCGTCTGGAATAAACGCAGTAACCCTAACGTCAAGCTCTGGCACTACTTCTTCTACACCGGAAATTTCTTCTCTTAAAAGTTTAGAATAAAGCTCATAGCCTATCTTATCCATATGACCGTGCTGTTCTGCGCCCAAAATGTTGCCTGCCCCCCTAATTTCAAGGTCGCGCATTGCAATCTTTATTCCACTTCCCATTTCGGTAAACTCTATTATTGCGTTAAGCCTTTCGTATGCAGTTTGGCTCAAAATCTTTTCGCGCTTAAAAGTGAAATATGCATAGGCTAGTCTATCACTTCTGCCAACTCTTCCTTTTAGTTGATAAAGCGTTGAAAGTCCAAGTTTATCTGCATCTATGACTACAAGCGTGTTTGCTTTTGGCAAGTCTATGCCGTTTTCTATTATAGTTGTGGATATTAAAACGTCGCTTTCCCCACGATAGAAGTTCATAATATTGCTTTCAAGCACCCTTTCTTCCATTTGCCCGTGAGCAACGGTTATTCTAATCCCCGGGATTAATTTTCTAACCGATTCAGAGAAAGAATATATACTTTCCACGCTGTTATACAAGACAAACGCTTGCCCACCACGATTAATTTCGCGCGTTATTGCATCTTTTATAAGCGCCTCCGTTTCTTCCGTTACGAAAGTTTGAACGGGAAGGCGTTTTTTAGGCGGTGTGTTTATGGTGCTTATTGAACGAATTCCCGAAAGGGACATGTGCAAGGTTCTAGGAATAGGCGTTGCCGTGAGAGTTATAGCGTCAACGTTCTTTTTTAGAAGTTTTATTTTTTCCTTGTGTTCAACGCCAAAACGTTGCTCTTCGTCTAAAACCAAAAGCCCCAAGTCCTTAAACTCAACGTCTTTACTCAAAAGTCTATGCGTTCCGACAACAAAATCTATACTGCCGTCTTTTAAGCCTTCTAATATTTTTTGTTGCTGTTTGGGTGTCTTAAACCTATTAAGACAAGCAATCTTTATACCAAAAGCGCCAAATCTTTCAAGTGCGGTGTTGTAGTGTTGTTCTGTCAAAATTGTAGTCGGTGCAAGCATAACCGCTTGTTTTCCGTTTACCACAGCCCTAAAAACGGCACGAAGCGCAACTTCGGTCTTTCCAAACCCAACGTCACCACAAACAAGTCTATCCATAACTTTTCCACTAGTCATGTCCTTTGTTATGTCTGCGTTTGCACTTTCTTGATCGGGTGTGTCTTCAAACGGGAAAGAATTCACAAATGCCGTTTGCAATTCGTTGTCGTCAGTAAAAGCATATCCTTTAAGCTCTTCCCTTTCTTGATAAAGCTTTTTAAGGTCAAAGCTCATCTTTTTGATGCTTTCTTTAACGTTGTTTTTTATTCTTTCAAAGTCTTTTCCACCGATTTTTGATAATCTTGGTTTCTTTTCTGCACCTAGATATCTAGTCAAGATATCCATTTGCTCAACGGGAACGTATAAAACGTCGCCACCAGAATACTCTACTGCAACGTAATCTTTAGTTCCTTCTGTGGTGGATATTTTTTTGTTCCCCAAAACTCTACCTATACCGTGAATTTCGTGAACGCAATAATCGCCGACTTCAGGCGCGCTGAAAAATCCTTGCCTTTTCGTTCTTAACTTTCGTGCCGACACAGGCTTTGAAAACAAGTTGCCACTACCGATTGCAACTGCCTTTTCTTCGTGAAAAACAAAGCCTTTAGAAAGTTTTTCGGTGTATATTCCAACCCCTTTTAGTTCACCTATCGGGTTGATTGCAGACGCTATCCCCCTAGATGATAATTCCAAGCAAAATTTATCTGCTCTTTTAGAGTCCGCCGTACAAACGGTTATAGAATAACCGCCTTTAAGCCAGTTTTCTATATCGGTGAAAACTTCCTTAAAATCAAGTTGATAGTCTGCAACGCTTCCGCATTCTGGGTTGATTATCTTTAGTGGATTAAAAAACGGAATAACCGTTGAAAGGGCTTGCAAAGCCACTTGTCTATAAACGCTTAAGCGCTCTTTAAGCGCTTCTACGCCCATTAAGTTCTTTTTTGCAAACGAAAAAACTTCCCCCTCTTTATAAAGAGAAGAAAACCTTTCGTCAAACTCTTTTTGACATAAAAGGGCAAGTTCGTTAACGCGTTTTGCCTCGTCAAACACGACTACAGTTTGCCCATCCAAGTAGTCAAAGATTTCCCCACAGCCTTTTGAAAGTGGCGCTAGGCACTTAAACCCGTCCGTATCAAAATTTTCAGTTGCGACTTCTATATCGTCACATATAACTTTTAGCCTATCTTTTTGACCTTTTTCTGCATTTTTGAGTTCGTTTCTTATTTTTGCTTTTAGCAAGTTTATATCGTCGTCTGCAAAATTAAATTCAACTGCTTGAAGAATTATCAACTCTTTAACGTAGCCGAGATTTTCTCTACTTTCAACGTCGTATTTCTTTACGTTTTCTATATAGTCGCCAAAAAAGTCTATTCTAAACGCATCTTCGTTATTTATAGGAAAAACGTCTAAAATATCACCTCTTATAGCAAACGTCCCCTTGCTTTCAACCCTTTCTACGCGCTCGTATCCCATTCTCAAGAGTTTTTCAAGCACCTTTTCTTGTTCTATTTCTTGGTCTTTTTTTAAGGCTAGTTTCTCAATTCGACAAGGCGCTGTTTGCATCAACGCTTCTGCCGTGGTAACAACAACGTCTGCATTTTCTATTTCATAAAGCGCTTGTATCCTTTGATATATAGTATCTTTAGAAAACGCCCTTGTCTGCAAAAGTGTTTCATCTTTTGAAGGAACGAAAACAACCTTTTTTCCACTTATCTCTATTATTCCTTCAACCGCATAGTGCGCGCTAACGCTATCTCTAACGACGTATAAAACCTTTTCGTTTAGCGAAGAAACAATAAAATTCTTAAAAGCATCAGTAACGCCGAAAACCGCCGAAGGTATACCTTGGCGGACGTATTCGTTTAACTCTGAAATAGAATTATCACGACTATTCAGTTTTAATAAATGCTTTAACATATCAAACTTAACGGGCGCTATACTTTACCGTTGTATTTTTGCATAATATTTTGTATCGAAACACATTTTGCAAAATCTACACCGGCGTTAGACGCTACGCGCACCGCCTTTGAAAAAAGTTCTTGATCTTCTTTTTTTATTCCCGATAAAACTAGATTTATTAAAGGAATTTGCAATTGTCCTTCTGGCTTAAATCCTATCCTTATTCTAGGAAAATCACTTCCTATATTTTCAACGATACTGCGCATTCCGTTGTGCGTTCCAGCAGAACCGTTTTCACGAATACGGATAAAACCTTTATTCAAGTCAAAGTCGTCGTATATAACCAAAACGTCTTTTAGGTCAATCTTGTAAAACGACACTAATTCTCTCAAGCTTTCACCACTTAAATTCATATAAGTCTGTGGTTTAGCTAATATAACCTTTTCACTTGCTATCTTGGTTTCTGCAACTAGCGCACGGCACTTTGTTTTGTTAAAATTAACGCCAAGCGTTTCTGCCATAGCATCAACTGCCATAAATCCCAAGTTATGAAAAGTGTTTTGGTATTTGTCATCAGGATTACCTAATCCGACGATAAGTTTCATTATTATCTCCATTAAAAAAGCCGTTATTAAAAACGGCTTTCTTTAGTATTTTTTATTCTTCGTAAATTGCCGAGAGTGACGAATCTTCGTAGATTGTGGAAATTGCTCTTGCAATAAGTTTTGATACTGGCAATACTTTAATCTTTGGATTAGCCTTAACCTCTGCTGGAAGGTCAATCGTGTCGAGAACAGCGATTTCCTTGATAGGTGATGCAGTAAGTCTTTCCATAGCAGGGCCACTCAACACGCCGTGAGTACAGCAAGCATAAACTTCTTTAGCACCGTTTTTAACAAGTGCTTCTGCACCTTGGCAAATAGTTCCTGCAGTATCAATCATATCGTCTACCATAAGGCAGGTCTTTCCTTCAACGTCGCCGATAACGTTCATAACTTCAATTGCGTTTGCTTTTGGACGACGCTTGTCCACGATAGCAAGTGATGCGTTTACGCGAGAAGCAAAGTTTCTTGCTCTTGCAACGCTACCAACGTCAGGTGATACAACAACCCAGTTTTCGTTCATTTTCTTCTTGTAGTATCTAGCAAGAAGTGGTGCTCCGTAAAGATGGTCTACGGGAATAT
>JAZRMS010000050.1:0-7425 GCA_045647825.1 Christensenellaceae bacterium | reverse complement strand
CGATAATTATAGGAAGTTTTTTGTCGTTTATAAGTGCTAACGAAAAACCGCAAACAAAAGAATCTATGCTCACCGTGAACGACGTTAAAATTAAAAACCAAATCATTAGTATATCCAAATTTAATTATGTTATATTTTATGAAATTAGAGTGCATAATGTTAAATAATGCGCAAAATTTAAAATATATTATATAAATATAATATTATTTTTAAAAAACTTAAAAAGTGGATTGACAAAAAAGTTGTTTTCGTGTAAAATATAGCAGATGTAGTGTAAAGATAAGGAGTATTACGCTTATATGAGAAACGCTAGAATGCACAAGTTATTTTTAACCATGGCAATCGCAATGTTATTTTTGGTGGTTGCGCTTTTCCCATTGGTAAATAGAACGTCAGCAAAAGCAGACGTTAATGCTTCTGATGCAAGTAAGTATTTTACTGGTATCGAGAAGGAAGATTTGTCTTTTGTAAAAGAAGAAATAACGGGCAAGTATTATTTGCAAGCACAAGTAAAAAGTGATTCAGCTTCTTCTGAATCTGTTAAAGATGAAAACGTTCTTGCTATAAAAAATCTTTTAGTAGTTAATGATTTTGGCATGGGTCTTAAAACTCAAGGTCTAGATACCTTAACGATCGTATTTAACAACGAGGCTTTCTATGCAAACGGAAACCCGTTTGTCGTTGATGCAGCAGCAAGCAAACTTGTATACGAAGTAAAGAAAGAGATTATAAACGAACTAAAAATTGATTTAGTTAACAAAACCATTTCTTTCAATGGTGGAAGTGCTGTTGACTTTGTTCCAGTTGGTGATGAAAACTTGGGCTATACTTTGGAAGTTTCTACCAAGGTTGTAGACAATCATTTGGTTGCAAACGTTAACGGAACGGAAATCGTTGCATCAGACGTTAAGGCTGGTAGCGAAGTGATTGAATATCGCTCAATCAAATCGGTTGATGGAAAGGCAATGGCGCAAATTAAGTTTATGTTTAAACTCAACAGCGCTTTCAATAGCGAAACTCCTGCAAGCTTTAAAATTGCTAACGTAAACCAAAAACAATCTGAAGGCGCAACTAGCAATTACAATCAAACTTTCGAATTTGATGATAACGGTGTTTTAACTGATAAAGACGTTTATCCTAGAGTAGCAGTTGACGAATCTTTCTATAAGAGAGACGTTAACGGTGTTTACACGATAAAGAAAGACGTTATGAGAAAATACACCTTAACTTTCAAAACTTTTGCCGTTTTAGATGACGTTACTACTTCTGACGTGTATCTTGATGCAGATGGTGATGCAAACGTTTGGGTAGACCCATCAGTAAGTAATCCAAAGGCAATTAGATTTTCAGCAGAAGATAGCTACACAGTTTTAATTCGTGGTAAAGCTGATAAAGAATACGAAAGACTTTCAGTTGAAATAGTTAATTTCCAAGCTGACAATACAACTCCTTATTACGACGGATCTGATGAAGGCGCAAAACTTTCTATTGAAACCGCATTAAAGAATTCTTACTATAATCAAGAAGAAGGACATTACGTAGCGCTTGGCGATTCTATTGACCTTCCTTCATTCAAAGACGTTGTGTTTGATGACTGCTATGGATACGAATCATTGAGCAAAACCACTTATTATGCAAGTGAATCTAAGGCGCAATCAAGTATCGGTGGTTTAAGTTTCTCTCTTGACTCTGCTGGTAAATACTATTTCTTCGTTTCTTTTGCAGACGGAATGAGAAATTCAATGAGAGAAGAGTGGTTCGATAAAGAAGTTGCATCTAGTGCAACCAATGACTACACCGCTTGGATTTATAATTTCGAAGTTTCAGACGATGCTCCTATCAACGTTGAAAAGCCTATATCACAAGGTGTTGGTTATAAGGGAGTTGGATACGTTGCATCTCCGTTCATTATTGATGCAGAGGGTTGCAAAACGACTTACAAGCTTTACTACAACGCAAAAGCAAACGCTACCGATAGTGATGAAGGTTGGATTGAAGTTCCAGATGCAACAAAGACTACAGACAAGAATTTCAACGATGGAAACTATACCTACGACGAAGTTCAAAAAATAGCTTTTAAGGGTGCTTTAGAATTTACGCCAAATAAGGCAGGTACTTATAAGATTGAATGTTCTGCTACTTCAATAGTAACTTCAAGATTTGATACCGAAATCACTTTGATTAACGTAAGTGATGAAATAGTTACCGTTAAAAACTACGATACCAAATGGGTTGAAAATAACGTATGGTCAATTGTTTTCCTTGGTGTTGGTGGATTGTGCTTGATAGCAATCGTTGTTTTGTTGTTCGTTAAACCGAAAGACAAATTAGCAGATTAATATAAAGATAAGTCACGGGACTTCGGTATAAACGAAGTCCCGTTTGTTTAATATGAAAAGTTTTATTGCAGACAAAAATCGCAAGTTGAGTAAACTTGCTTTAGACGTGATAGAAGATTTAACCTATCCAGCCCTTAATAATGCGTTAAAGAAAAAAGACGTTAAAGTTAACGGAAAACGCGTTAATAAGGACGTTTTGGTTGAAGTTGGGGATAAGGTTGAAATTTATTACGTGTCGACAAACGTTAAAAGTTATGATACGATATACGTTGACGATAACGTTCTTTTAGTGTGCAAAAAGAAAGGCTTTTTGTCTGAAAAAGTTTTTGAAAGCGTAAGGCAAGAATATAACGATGCGCGTTTTATCCATAGGTTGGATAGAAATACTGACGGCGTTATGGTTTTTGCACTTAACGATAAGAGTGAAAATTCTCTTCTTAAAGGGTTTAAGGAAAGAACGTTTATAAAGAAATATCACGCATTAGTCGTTGGCGTGCCAAAGAAAAAAGAGGCAATTTTAACGGCTTATTTGGTAAAAGATGCAGACAGTTCAACGGTTAAAATATTCGATAAAGAATGCCCTAATTCTTCGCTTATAAAAACAGGGTATAAGGTTATAGAAGAACTAGGTGAAACGGCGCTTTTAGAAGTGGATTTATACACGGGAAAAACTCATCAAATCAGGGCGCATTTATCACACGTTGGTCACCCTATAGTTGGCGACGGGAAATACGGCGACTTTAAGTTTAACAATAAGGTTGGTCAAAAAATTCAACAGCTAACAGCTGTTTCTTTAACGTTTAACTTTTCAAAAGAAGACCATTTGTATTATCTAAATGGCAAAACGTTTACTATTAATTAAAGAGAGAAAATTATGCCACAAGACGCGTTTACTCTTTTATACTTGTGCAGAGAACTTTCTGCCGTATTTAAGGGTGGAAAAGTCAATAGAATAGTCCAGCCGTCGGTTGACCAAGTAGTTTTTACCGTTTACACGGGAAAGCGAACGGAAAAATTGCTTTTGGACGTTAATCCTGGTGGGCCAAGAATAGGTGTTATTACGGAAGATTTACCTAGTCCTTTAACTGCGCCAAATTTTTGCATGCTACTTAGAAAACATTTGCTTTCGGCAACTATTTTGGACGTAAATCTAATAGGATTTGACCGTATAGTAAAGATAGATTTTCTAACGTCAGATGAGTTTAAGGATGCCGTTCAAAAAAGTCTATACGTTGAGCTTATGGGGCGATACAGCAACGTAATATTGACTGAAGACGGGAAAATTCTTGGTGGAAATAGGGGAATAAATATGTTCGATAACGGCGTTAGACCGTTAATTGTCGGAAAACCTTACGTCTTTCCACCGGTAGGCGACAAAAAACTGCCTAGCGACACCCATTTGGTAGATATTTTTAATAGTGAAAAAGGTGGCGATATTGTTGCAACAATAACCCAAAACGTGCAAGGTATAGCAGTTTCTACTGCAAAAGAAATAGTAAATTCGTTTAGGGTGAAAACTTCCGATTTTGGTAAAGATTTTTTCGACCATCTAAACTATTGTCTATACAATATCAAGCCACAACCTTGTGTTATAAGCGATAGCGAATCGGTTAAAGACGTGTGCGTTTATCCTTATTCGTCCATTAGTGGTGTTGTGAAAAATTTTGACAAATTATATCAAGCGGAAGAATACTATTTTTCTGAAAAAGAAAAGATTAAAAAATTCAATAATAAGGACACTAGATTAAACGCCGTTCTTTCTTCTGCAATAAAGAAAGTTAAAAAGAAATTAACGGCAATTAACGCTAAAGAGAAAGATGCCGTAGAAGCTGAAAACAATAGAATAAAAGGCGAACTTATTTTATCTAACATATACAGGATAAAAGCTGGCGAAGAAAGGTGTGTTTTAGATAATTATTACGACGGGTCAAAGGTTGAGATTGTGCTAGATAAAAACCTTTCGCCATCTAAAAACGCAGAGAACTATTATAAGAAGTATAACAAGCAAAAACGCACGCTATCGGCACTAAAACCACAGAAAGAACAAGCGGAAAAAGAACTTGACTACTTAAATAGCGTTATTGAATCGGTTATGCTAGCAGAGAATTTTATAGAACTTTCTTTGATTCAACAAGAGATGGAAATTTCCGGCTTTTTGGTGGAAAAGGCACAGCAACAAAACAAGAAGAAAGAAACGCAAACTTTCTGTCGTGAATATGAAATTTTTGGTTTCAAGGTTATGGCGGGAAGGAATAATACCGAAAACGATAAACTAACCTTTACTGCAAGGGCAGAAGATATTTGGGTTCACGCAAAAGATTATCACTCTTCGCACGTTATAATAGTAAGCAGTGGGAAGGAAGTGCCAGAAAAAGTAATAAGAATTGCAGGTGAAATTTCCGCTTATTACTCAAAGGCAAGAGAAGGTGGGAAAGCAGAAATAGTATACGTTCCTAAAAAGCACGTTAAAAAACCACCAAAGTCAAAACCAGGATTCTGCACGTATGAAAATTTCAAATCGCTAATAGTTGAGCCAGAAAAACATGCAGAATTTTTAAAAAATGAGTAAAAGAACGTTAAAAACGTTGCTATTTACCTTATGTTATGTTAAAATATTTAGACGTAATGAATTAAACACTATATAATAGGAGAATATTATGAAGTATACTTTTGAAAAAGCCAAGAAAAGCACCGTAAAAATCACCATGAAACTCACCGCAGAAGAATGGAAGGACGCGATAAATGGTGCTTACGAAAAGACCAAGGGCAGATATTCTGTTCCTGGATTCAGAAAGGGTAAAGTTCCAAAGAAGGTTTTGGAATCTGCTTATGGTAGCGGAATTTTCTATGAAGAAGCAATCAACCAAGCTTTCCCTAAATATTACGAAGAAGTTCTTGAAAAAGAACCATCAATCAACGTTGTTGCAGCACCTGAAATCGACGTTAAGAATATAAGCGAAAAAGGAATCACCTTGATTGCTATCGTTGCAGTTAAGCCAGACGTAACTCTTGGTGAATATAAAGGTATAAACTTTAAGAAAGCTGTATATAATGTAAAAGACGAAGACGTTGAAGAAGAATTGAAACGCCTTCAAGAAAGAAATGCTCGTATGGTTGAAGTAACCGATAGAGCAGTAGAAAACGGCGATACCGTTACTATCGACTACTCTGGTAGTGTTGACGGTGTTAAGTTTGATGGTGGCACGGCTGAAAAGCAACCACTCGTTATCGGTAGCAACACCTTTATCCCTGGATTTGAAGATCAAGTTATCGGTATGAAACTTGGCGAAGATAGAGATATCAACGTTAAATTCCCAGAAGAATACCACGCAGAAAACCTTAAGGGTAAAGATGCTGTATTTGCAATTAAACTTCACGAAATCAAGAAGAAAGAACTTCCTGAAATCAACGACGAATTTATTAAGGAAGCAATCGGTGCTGAAAGCGTGGATGCTTATAAGGCAGAAACCAAAGAAAGACTTGAAAAGCAAAACGCAGATAGAGCAGAACGCGAACTTGAAGATGAAATTATCAAAAAGGTTACCGAAACTAGCGATATCGAAATTCCAGATGCTCTCATTGAAAACCAAATTGACCGTATGGTTCAAGAAATGGAATACAGAATGTCTTATCAAGGTCTTAAACTTGACGACTACTTAAAGTATATCGGCAAGACTATGGCTGACTTTAGAAAAGGCTATGAAGAACAAGCAACCGATATCGTTAAATCTCAACTTGTAATTGAAGAGATTATCGAAAGAGAAGAAATCGTTGCAACTGACGAAGACGTTGAAAAGCGCGTAGAAGAAATGGCAAAAGCACAAGGCAAGCCTGCTCCAGACGTTAAGAAGAATATGCAAGCACGTCAACTTGACTACATCAAA
Organism: Christensenellaceae bacterium; assembly: GCA_045647825.1. Classification (GTDB taxonomy): domain Bacteria; phylum Bacillota; class Clostridia; order Christensenellales; family Borkfalkiaceae; genus UBA1259. Next base: position 1,202 of record JAZRMS010000050.1, on the reverse strand, counting down.
AACGAAATCGTTATCAAAAAGTTCTTTGAATTCTTAAAGAATGCAAACACTATAGAATAATAAAAACTAACAAATACGGAGGTCGTATATGGACGTAAGAAATACCGTTGTACCGTACGTTGTAGAACAAACGGGCAAAGGAGAAAGAAGTTACGATATATATTCAAGACTTTTAGAAGACAGAATAATATTTTTAACGGGTGAAATCAACGACGCTGTTGCAGATGCAGTCGTTGCTCAACTTATATATCTTGAAGGTAAAGATCCAAACAAGGACATTTGCCTTTATATTAACAGCCCGGGTGGAAGTGTGACTGCAGGTCTTGCTATATACGACACTATGAATTATATCAAGTGTGACGTTAGCACGATTTGTATTGGTCTTGCTGCAAGTATGGGTGCTTTCTTGTTGTCAAGTGGCGCAAAGGGAAAGAGATATGCTCTTCCTAATAGTGAGATTATGATACATCAACCTTTGGGTGGTGCTCAAGGTCAAGCAAGCGATATAAAAATTCAAGCAGATCATATTATCAAAACAAAGTATCGCTTGAATAAAATTCTCGCAAAGAATAGCGGAAAGCCTTTTGAGGAAGTCGAAAAAGATACCGATAGAGATAATTATTTATCGGCAGAAGATGCTAAAGAATACGGACTAATCGACGAAATTTTCTTTAAGCGTCCGTAAATTAATGGAGAATTATGAAAGAAAACAACGATCAACTTGTATGCTCTTTTTGTGGTAAGCCAAAAGAATTAGTTGAAAGACTATTGGCAGGTCCAAACGGGATTTTTATTTGTAACGAATGTATAGAAGCTTGTGCAGACGTTATGAAAGAAGAAAGTAAGACCGAACAACAAAAAGAGCCTATAAAATTATTAAAACCAGTCCAAATTAAAGAAAAGTTGGATGAATATATTATCGGGCAAGACGAAGCGAAAAAGGTTTTATCTGTCGCTGTATATAATCATTATAAAAGAATTAATGCGTCAGCAGATAAAAGTTCAGAAGTAGAGTTAGATAAAAGCAATATTTTATTGCTTGGCCCAACGGGTAGCGGAAAGACCTTGCTTGCTAGAACGCTTGCGAAAATTTTGGACGTTCCTTTTGCCGTTGCTGACGCAACCACTTTAACTGAAGCAGGTTACGTTGGTGAAGACGTGGAAAATATTTTATTGAAACTTATACAAAACGAAGTCGGATC
>JAZRMS010000049.1:0-32927 GCA_045647825.1 Christensenellaceae bacterium | reverse complement strand
GGACTTATACAGCCCCCTTTACTTCAGAGCAGAGCAGAGAAAATTTAAAGCTTTCTTATACTTTTAATGTTGTGAGAAGCAAACTTCCTGTAAAAAAATGGACGATAACTGACGTAATTTGTCGAATTTTAGAAACAATAGAACCTTTAAGGGGTTTTAATATCGGTGCAAGTTTGCCAAGATTTAAACTGCAAGGGGTGTGGTATTATAAAGATATCGACGGAATAATTAGAAGAGAGTATGCTAGCAATTCTCTTGCTGAAAAACTCGATAAAGTTTTAGCCCCTGAGTTTGTTTTGTCAAAAATGACCTTAAGAGAAATGTTACAGCAAGTTGGCGGTTTTATTCACGGCGAGCCTAGAATAAGCGGACTTATAAAACAAGACTTTTACGACAATTCAACCGAGCCTGCTGTAACAACAACCAAAAAGCAGTATTACGAAATTGTTTTTGACGAATACGGTCAAACCGAAAAAACTTATTTAGCAAACAAAAACACAGCTTATATAACACAAGAGCAAAGCATAAATATTAACGATTATTGCACGTCGTTAGATAGCTCTGTAGACAATTTGATTAACGCTTTAAATTATGCACAAGGCGTAACAGTTGAGCCTTTTAACGGGCAATTTAAGGGCGTAAGAACTACACGAGCAACAATAAGGCTTGAAATAAACGATAACAGCAATAATATAGTAATTGAAACGGCAAAACCTATTTACGAAATGGGTATTAAAGAACAATTGTTTTGGCTTTATGACGGCAGAGAATACGATATAACGCCTTATGTTTATTCTTTAGCAGAATATAACAACCTTTCTTCTTATGGTGGCTCATATCCATATAACAAAGCATACGCTCTATATTACGTGCCAGGAGAAAAGAACATAAGGGGGCTATTCTTTACTAACCCTAATGCAATTAACGATTATTTTTCAAATTGGGCGATAAATAACATTTTAACGGCTGTTCTAGGCGGAAAAAAAATGAATATGACAACCGTTGCAGAAGTTGCTAATTTAAAATTCCAAGTTAGATACGTGCCTTACAATAAAGAAAGAATAAGAACTACAAAGCCTATAATTAAAACGGGGTTACCTAGAACAATGGCTTACAATCAAGGCGCAAACGCCGTAGAAACAAGGTTTTACGGAGAACACTTGAAAGGACTTATAACAAGGTTAGGCAATGTTGAAAAGTCGGTTACCTACTTATTTAGCTATTTGACAGAAATACCTAAAGTAGGCTTAAAGTATGATGACACTTATTATATAAGTGCCGTTACTACAGAAGTTTTGCCAACTTGTTTTAAATGCACTTTGGCTTTAACCAAACACTTTAACAGGCAATCTGAATACGTAGGACTAAACAGCGAAAAACGTATGTGGGAAATTAGCGAAAAGCAAGCCACAGAAAGAGAAAGCGTTATAACCGACTACGTAAAAATTTATGAGGAAGACGTAAACAAGGTTTCGCATATAGCTAACGATGCAGACGTTTTACTCAATTCAACAGTTCAGCCTTTTATAATGAAAGAATTGCTAAACTTAGGCGAGGCTAGGCAACCTATCTCTGCCGCAACGATTAAACCATTCTCAAAAAACGGTCTAGAAGTTGCTATTGACAACTTTATCATATTGCCTGTTACTTCTACTGCTTACGGGAACTCTATTGTGTTTAGTTTTGATATTGAAGACAACTACTCTGTAGGGCAATATATAAAGCAAGACGGTGAATCTTTCTATAGCGATTATATTGCTTATACCGACAATTACGGCAGGTTTTATTCTCTCTATATGACACTTGCAGATAGCGGAAGTGTAGGCAATTCAAAAACATTGCCGTTGTCTAGTGCAGAAATGCCAAACCCTTTATTTGTGGCAGGCAATGCTACTAATAACAACTCTATTACTGCTCTTTGTTACCAAAAAGACAATAGAGAAGTGCCTGCAATATCTTACGAGTTACAATTCGTTAGTGACGGTAGCGTTATTATAGGTTCAGCTTTAGGTTCTAACTGTAGACTTGTAAATTATAGCCCGTCAAAGCTTATGTTTGTTTTGCTAGACAAAGAAATATCTTTGCTTGAAAATAAAAACTTTGCGAGTGGGCATATGTTGCCTATACCGCTCGGTGAAGAGCCTTATAAAACAATGATACCTATTGACAATTTGCCTTTATATGATGCTTACCTTAAGTTATATGATTATAGAGGAATTGAACACAAAGCTTGGGCAATAATAACCGAACCAACCACAACCGAAATCACTGTAGCAGACGAAGACGGTAACGCAAATAACCAAATCATATACGAAGGCGGAGAACTTGTTTTAGGTCAAAACAAACCGTCACAAGGACAATGTATCGCTTTCCAAATGCTTAGCGATATTTATAAAAAATTCTAAAACTAAAAGCCCCTTTTCACAGGGGCTTTTAAATTTAAAAGGAGAAAATTATGTTAGCAGTATTTAACGCAGGGGGAAAGCTTATAACTCTGACCCCTAGTCAAGTCAATCAAGGTAGCAACAAGGCAAACACTATTTATATTGTTATGCCCCTTGCTCCTACTAACGTTCTGCAAGCTAGGTTTGAGCTTCCAAACGGAAAATTTACAAAAACTGTAATAACGCCTTTAGCTCCAGAAACGGGCTATTTAGGGTTTACCGACCAAAACGGAAACCAACTCTATATGTGGCAATACGATATACCGTCTGCATTAACTACTTATGCAGGCACTGTAACGGCTCAATTTACGGCAACAAACGAAGAACTGGTTACAATCAACGAACAAGATACACGAGAAGAAAGGGTTTTAGCGACTTTTAGTTTTGAGTTTGAAGTAGTAGCAGGCGTGCCACCTATTGCCGTTGAAGATATTGACAGTTATCAATCAATTATTGAGGCTTTACAAACAATAAATATTACCGTTGTTCATAACGAAGAACACTTACAAGGTCAAATTAACGAGTTAAAAGATACAGTAGAAACTCACACAAGCGAAATAAACGACCTTGAAACGGAGAAACAAGACAAGGAAGATTTAGACCTTGCGACAAGGAATAAAACCGTTGTAGGGGCTATTAACGAGCTTTTTGACGATTTCCAAAACGTTGACTTAGAAGTAGATATTCCACTTAAAAAAGGCTCAGGCAAAGATGCTGTAGAACAATTCCAAGACCAAGAAGAAGGAGTGCCAGAAGGCTTTTTTAACTTTAGGGGCAAAAACGCTAACGCTATTGCAAAAGACCCTTCACTTAACACGGATATTGAATATGGAGCAACTGGCGATTATTCAGTAGCGTTTGGGGGTAAATGTGCAGCTCAAGGAAAGAGAAGTTTAGCAGAAGGCACTACAACAATTGCAAAAGGTGCTTACTCACACGCAGAAGGTAACAACAACGTAACGTTAGGAGCAAACTCACACGCAGAAGGTAAGCAAACTACTACTTATGGCGAAAATGCTCACGCTGAAGGTTTTGGCGCTTATGCAGAAGGTTACGTTTCACACGCAGAAGGTCTTAATACTCACGCTCAAGGCGCTTGTTCACACGCAGAAGGTAATGGTTGTGTAGCGACCAACGACCAAAGTCACGCAGAAGGTAGCGGTTCTCAAGCATCTGGTTATTCATCACACGCAGAAGGCGAAAACACTTTTGCTACTAATCACGGTTCACACGCAGAAGGAAGAGGAACTCACGCCACACAACGTTCATCACACGCAGAAGGCGAAAATACTTATGCAGACGGTATATGCTCACACGCAGAAGGTCTTAATACTCACGCGGTTGGCGCTTGCTCTCACGCTGAAGGAGAATTTACTTTTGCAAACGGAAACCACTCTCACGCTGGCGGTAAAAATTCTGTAGCAGACTACGAGTGCGACTTTGTTCACGGCGAAGGCTTAGGGGCAACGTTAGAGCATCAAACAGTTGTAGGAAAGTATAACGATAATTCCAATTGGGGTAACAATAGACCTGTTTTTATGGTCGGTAACGGAACAAGCGACTCTGACCGTTCTAACATTTTTGAAGCTAGACAAGACGGAACTATCGCTATTATCTACAACGGACAAAAATACTCTCTTCAAAAAATACTTGAAGCGCTTTCTGCTTTTAGCGCTGGCGCTTTACTTGATGACTAATAAGGAGATTAAACAATGGTAAAAAAAGTAGAATTAAACAATCTTAGTTATGTTTTATTTAACGACTTTGAGCCGTTTTATATAACCGAAAACGACAAACTTACACTCTTGTTTAGCTCTAAGTCTTACGACCTTTCTAAGGCTATTATTTGGCTTAAAAACGGCTTAGATATTAAGGCTTTCACAATGCCTGAAAGCTTAAGTCTTACAATAACAGAAGAAGAGTTGTTAAAGGTTGGTAGGCTAGACGTTATAGTTGATTTACCAGAACACGGTAAAAAGTGGTATTTAGACGGCGTTAAAATTAAGCAAACAGAAGACTTAGCAATTAAAGAACTCTCTGCCATAAGAGATGACTACGAAAAAATTATAGCAGACTTAAAAGCAAGAGTTGAAACACTCGAAAACGAAAAAAAGAACATATTTAATATTTAAGGAGATAAAAATTATGAAAAAATTAAAATATTTATTGTTAGCTTTAATATGCTTTAGCATATTTAGTTTTACCACAGTTACAGCTTTTGCAGAAGAAAGTGCAGTAGAAGGCGAAATTGCCACTGAGAGCGAAGAAATCGTAGAAGATGAAGAAATACTCGAAACCGAAAAAGAGAGTGTAGAAGAGCCAAAATACGAGCTTACAGAAAGCGAACTTAAAGCAATTATTGACGGAGCGCTCACTGAAAACCAAAAAACTACTGTTTCAACGGTTTCGCAAGCACTCGCTAAAAGGTTTGATATGAGTCCTGAGAAGTTATATATTATATGCGCAGTCGCTCTTCTTGCTACATTATTACTTGTTGTTTTTCTTGGCAAATTTATTACTAAAACAGGGAAAGTAAAAGCTCTTGGGGAGCAAGTAAAAGCCCTTAGCGAGCTTGCATCTCAAAACGAGAGTGACAAAAACAAATATAAAGAATTAGTAGAAGTTTTATCTAAAGACGGCATCGAAGGTGTAGTAAGAACCGTATGCGCAGAGCTTGAAGCAAGCGTTATTAAAAATCTTAAGTTGGACAGTAACACAATAGGCGAGTTGTTACAAAAAGCAGACGTAAACGTTGCCTATATTGAAAAGGTTGTAAGCGCATTAAAGATACTTGCTCAAGATGCAGGTAAAACGGCAATGCTCAACGAACTTTGCAAATGCCCAAATACCGAACTTTTAAAAACTAAAGAAGTTGAAATTGAAAAGTTAAAAACTGCTTTAGGCGAAGAAACTGTTAAAAAAGTATTAGGCTAAAAGGGGGTAAACCCAAAATGAAATTAAACAATAAAGGAAAGGGCGTAGCTTTTGCTACGCTCTCTATTTTAATTTACGCTATACCTTTAATTATCTTAGCAGTAATTAAGCGTGACGAGCTTTTTAAGACTTCAGAAACGGCACTATCTAGCCTTTCTGTAATAATGCTATTGTTCTTTATTATCTATGCAAAAAAGGTCGTAAAGTCTTTCTGTAAGGTTTTAACGCCTTTAGGCTTTGGCTCTCTAGTAGTCTTGCTTGTTTCTTTAGGGTTAAAATCATTTTTAGATGATTTAACTTTAATTGCTATAGCAAGTATAGTAGGCTCAATTATAGCGTGGTATCCATACCAAATAGCAACTATTTACACCGAAAATGCAGTAGATAAAGACGGTAACAAATTAAAAACATTAACATTACAAGAAGTAAACGCTAAACTTTTAAGCTTAAATTTAACAGAAAAGGAATAATAAATGGGCTATTTAGACGATATTAAAAACTCAAATAAAACTACGGAAAAAAAAGTTGCAAAACCTAAAGACTTGAAATTTTCTCTTTTTTCGTTTTTCACTATACACGGCTCAAAGTTCTCAATAGGCTTGCTTGTTATTGCGCCTATACTTATTATTCTTATAAGCACTTACAATTTTGATGACGGTGGCTTTAGTTTAAAAAACATTGATGCAACGGCTATAGTGCTTGCCGTTCTCGTTTACTTGCTTTACATAAATTGTTACCCAACGGGTAAACAATGTTGTCAAGGCAGAGAGTTTTACAAAAAAGCTTTTGACGAGTATAAAGCAAAAATAAACGAAATAGCAAACAAAAAGATTGAGTATAAGATTTACGACTTTTGCCGAGACCACGTAGCTGAAGACTTAAAAATGGCTCAGCTTAATAAATTACATAGTAACAATTTAACGTTTGAAGACTTTGAGCTTTATTTAGACGGAAAGCTTGAAAAGACGTTAAACGAAGGGCAAGTTAAGGCGTTAGAAGAAGCTAAAGAAATTAAGCCTAAACGCCTTACTAAAGCCCAAATATACAACGAAAAGGACAATGACAAAAGAAAAGACTTTATATCTAGCGATACGGGAATTTGGCTTTACAGAGCCTATCGTTGGGGCTTGAAACTTATTACAACAGCATTGAGCGTTTTCTTCACGTATCAATTGTCTTGCATCATAGTTTTAGACTTTAGCCCTGAAGTGCTTATGAAAGCAATGCTCCACTTGTTAATTATCATATTGACGGTGTTTAGCGGGCTATCACACGGTTGGAAAGAAGAGTTATTGCAACTAAAACGTTGTGAAGAGAGAATAGCAGTTTTAAACAGTTTCTTCTCTTGGGAGCAACGCCCTGAGAACTTAAAAAGATATACACTATAGATATTAGTATATAAACATTATTATATAATTATTAAATATAAATAAGGGAGAATGTTCGAGTAATTTCGACGTTCTCCCTTATTTTTTTTGCTCTTTTTAATTGTTTTATATTGTAACACCATTGCGTGCCGTATTCATAGGTAACACGTTGGTGTTACAAAAACACCTTAATTAAGCAAGATTTCAAGCTTAATATCTTTAGAGTTTGAAACGTCTTCTTCCTCCTCTTTCAAATAATAAATTGCTTTTATAACCTTCTTTAGAAGGTTGTTTTTTTCTTTAGGGGATAATTCTTTACTTGCTATTGTATCTAAAGCATTATGCAAGCCTATAATTTTCTCCTCGTAGTTCTCAGTTTTTGATACCGACTCTTTAGCTTTTGCCAACGACTCATTAAGCCTTGCAATTTCGCTATCAATCTTCTTCTTTCGGTCGATAAACATTTCAACTGTGTAGATGCCTTTTTCAAGGTAGTCGCATATATCTGCTTGACGTTTAGTGTAGTCGGCAAGTTGTTTTTCAAGCGCCTTAATTACCCCTTCGTTAGTGTTGAGAGTAGTCTTGTCTTGATTTTCGAGTTTTAGCTTAAAGTCTTCTATAAGCTCTTCTAAGCCTTTAACGATAGCTTCTTGCACAAGTTCAACGTTAGCAGATTGGTTGTCACAATAAATACCGTTACGGCAATAATATCTAGGTTTACGGAACTGCACTTTATCTTTACGGTAAACTCTCATTGCTATTGCCATATTACATTTACGGCACTTTATAAGCCCTGCAAAAATGTTTTGTAGTTCGTGAGAAAGTGACTCGCGAGAAACTTTGCCTTTTTGTTCTAGTGCCTTTAAAAACAGTTCTTCACTAATTATAGGCGTATGCTTGCCGTCAACAACGATATAGTCTTTTACTCTTTTACGCTTTTTTACAATACGCCCGTTCTCCATAACTTTTTCGGTAGGTTTGCGCTTATACGTTATCTTGCCACAATAGATTTCGTTAGTTAGCATTTGACGTATAGTAGAAGACCTAAAGAGCTTGCCATTATTTGACCTTGCGCCTAGCTTATTTAGTTTATAAGATATTGCGTTAGCGCCAATACCTTGATTAGCATACATATCAAATGCAAGCCTTACATATTGCGCTTGTTCCTCGTTTATTTTTAAAGTCCACGATTTATCTATCTTGACTCTTTCGTAGCCGTAAGGGGCTATAGAGCCTACGAAATTACCCCTTTTTGCGCTTTCTACTCTACCTGTTACCATATACGTTTTTGCTTCTTCTAGGTAGAAATTACCGCTTGTAAGTTCGTGTTCGAGCATACGTCTGTCGAACTTGTCTTTTGGGTCGAAAGTTTTAAGGTCTGTTATTATAAGCGTGTTAGTATAAAGAAAGCATCGAATTACTGTGCCACAGTCGACAAGGTCGCCACGCGAAAGTCTAGAACAATTGACAACGAGAACGCCGGTAACGTCTTCTTGCTCTAATCTTCTAAAGATTTCATTTATTTTAGGTCTATCGTCTATTGTTTCGCCAGAAACGATTTCACGATAGATATTTTTTTCTTCTATTCTATAGCCTAACGTTCTAAGAGCAAATTCTTGCAAGCGTGACTCGTGTTTTTGTAACACTTCTTCCACAGTTTCGTTGGGGTCGTCTTGCCTAGATTTTCTTAAATACATTAAGTATAAACCGTCTTTAGGCAATGATATCATAATATCACACTCCTTTTATTTAGAGCCTAGTTTAGTGTAGTAATTGTGAACTGCTAGTAATTCTTCTTTGAACATAAGTTTTAACTCTAAAAGCTCAATTTTAGCGTTCAAGCTGATTATTTGGTCTTTTAATATGGCATTTTCGGTAGTTAATAGGTCTTTTTCGGCTGTTACAAGGTCGCATTTGACTTGCAAATCGGCAAACTTTTTATTACCAATTACTGCATCGGTATCGGCAAATAATTCGTCTAAAGACCCCCCTAAAAAGTTAATTATAGGTATTAAAGTTGTTATAGAAGGTCCGTTTGTTTCTTTTGCAAAGATACGTGATACCGTTCGTTCTGGCATAAATGTCCCTTCTGCTATTTGTTTTGAAGAATAACCAGACTTTTTTTTCAGTTCAATAAGTTTGTCTATCCACATTTTTGTCTCTCCTAAGTAAAATTATAGCTTATTTAAGTGTTGAATTTGGGTATAAGGTTGCTAAAGTTGGGTATTGATTTTGCAAAAATGCCACATTATAATATTCTCACAAATTATAAAAAAGGAGAAATCATTATATGACACAAAACCAAGAAACTTTAATTAACCTTATTCGTGAAAGCGCAGACCCAACTAAAGCACTTTTAGTTGCTGTTGAAGTTATTTCAAACTTTTTAAAGCAACCTCAATCATTGAAAGAACAAGAGCCTGTTGGTCAATAGGCACTTTGTTAAACAAATCGAGTAAAGCTTGTTCGTTATTGGACAGGCTTTTTTCTTTGACCGTAACTTCTTGCCTATCTTCCGTTCTGCCTAGCAAATAATCTACCGACACATTGAAGTAATTTGCTATTTTTAAAAGCATTTCATTGTCAGGCTGATATTTGCCACTTTCATACTGTTGGTATTTTTGTTGAACTATACTTAAGTCGTTGGCTACTTGTTGTTGAGTTTTCTTTGTAAATTTACGTAACTCTTTTAAAACTTGCATAATACCCCCCCTTTTTTTAACCATTATAAAAAATTTTTTAAAAAATTACAAGTTTTTTTTGTAAAATGCTTGACAATACAAGTTAAGTTTGTTAAGATAGATACAAGAAAACAAGGAAACCTTGTAAAAAAGGAGAAACGGAAATGGAAGAGTTAATGGTAAAAGCAATTAGACAATTTAAGAGAGAGCATAAAGATTGTGAAATTAGAAGTTGCAGCGCTTGGGAATTTACAGGCAATAAAGGAAAAGTAACTAGTGCGCTTTTCAATATTGAATACGTTGAAGAGCAATGCGGATATTATAAAGAAATACAATATTACGTTAAAAAGGAGAGTAAATAATTATGATTGATATTGATACCTCTAAATATACAAAGCACGAATGCAAAGGCATACCAGGTGTAAAGGTTACAATTTACAAACCTATTCGCACCGAAGAAGAAGAGAAAAAACATAGAAAAGAGCTTGAAGATGCTTTAAGACAATACGGTAGATATTTGGCATCTGTTGGAGCTTTATAAGGAGAAAAAATGAATTTAAGAGAGTTATTAAAAACAAAAAGGTTTAACGGCTCTTCGTTAGCTAGAGAATTAAAAACAAGTTCGGCAGTTGTTAATTATTGGCTGAATGGAAAAACTCAACCAAACCCAGAATACATAAAGCAAATAGCCGACCTATGTGAGGTAAATTGCTCAGTTGTGATTGATGCAATTCTAGAAACGAAAAGACAATCACAGGCGGTGTAATTATGGAAAGAGGAACGTTTATTTTTTATCGAAGTTTCTACGATGCAATAAAAGACCTAGAAGACGAACAATTTGCAAAAGTCTTTAGAGCGATATGCGATTATGCGTTAAACGAAACAGAGCCAACGTTACAAGGCGTTGAGAAAGCTTTATTTACACTTGTTAAACCCTCTTTAGATAGTGGTATTAAAAACTATAAAAACGGGTGCAAGCCAAAAACAAAGGCAACAAAGCCAAACGAAAGCGAAGAGCAAGCGAAGAGCAAGCCAAACGAAAGCGAAGAGCAAGCATATAAATATAAAGATAAATATGAAGATAAATATAAAGATTTTAATTTAAAAGAAAAAGAAGAAAAAGAAAAGTCGTCAGCTTTTTTTGAAAGTTTTATAGACCTTTACGAGATTAAACCAGATATCTCTTCTTTGACAGTTGTTAGAGATTTAGACTTTAAGAAAGTGTTAAAGGCTTGGGGCGAAAGCAAATGGCTTAAAACCGAGATTAAGTCTTTAAGGTGGGTTGTTAATAACTACCAAAAGATAATTGCTGGAGAGTATAAAGACAAGGCTACTTATAAGGCTAAAGAAGAAGAGCCTAAAGAAGAAAGCGAATACGATAAAAAGCGTAAGAAAAACCTTGAGATTATTAAAAAGAGTAGTCACGAATGGGGCTTTGACTCTGGTGTAGCTTGCTTTTTAGGGCTTGACCTTGACTACGTGCAAGAAGGTGACTTGCCTATATCGATAGAGCAGTATAAAAGGGAAACTGCATAACTTAGGTTGCCACACAAACTAAATATAAGGGTCTAACACTCCCGAACACCGACGGGGGGGACGGTGCAATTTCTCCCCAAAAAAACTAAAGGAAATAGGGAAATGGAACAATATTTACAAGAAGCTCAAGAGTTTGTTAATGAGCTAAAAGCTTATGTAAAAACAGATATATCTAGCACGTTTACAGTTGACTTTGAAATCATAGAAAAAGACAAGTCTGTTGAAGTTAGATGCTTGAATAAAAGTAAAGCAATAATGCTTTTGTGTTTTGGCAGTTATTACCCAAATATGAATATGGACTACGCAAAAGGAATGTTACAAGGTTTTTACAGGGGGTTAAGGATATGTTAAGTAAGTTAGTAGGCAATTTAGAATTAGTAGGAGAAAAGCTTTCTCCAGGCTTGACCTTATATGCAAAGCTTATGAGAGGAACGGCAACGGCTAAAGAGCGTGAAGACTATATGATATATCACGCAAGCGAGGCAGAGAGAATAATTGGTAAGCCTTCTTGTGACCTAGACTACGAAGAATGGAAACGTTACGCAGTTTTAAGCGAGAATTTGAAAGAAGGCAACTTAGAAGGTGGCGATTGTAAAATTTGTCGAAATAAAGGCTATATAGTAGGTTACACTAACGGTTACGAATGGCAGAAAGAATGCTCGTGTATGGCGCAGAGAAGAGCGAAAGAGTGTTTAAAGCTTAGTGAGTATGAAGAGTATATCACAAGCAAGACGTTTGATAACTTTAACTGCGAAGACGACCAACACAGATACGCATTATCGCAAGCAAGAAAGTTTTTAAAGCAAAACAAATATCCGTTTTTATATATAGGTGGAACTACCGGAACGGGAAAAAGCCACTTGACGGTTGCAGTATATTATAAACTCGTTCAACAAGGCTACGTTGGAGAGTTCGTGAAATGGGAGAATGAATACAGCTCTCTCAATGCAGAAAGGTTTAGCGACCCTGTAGCATTTAAAAAGCGAATGAACAAGCTTAAATATAGTGAGGTTTTACTTATAGACGATATTTTGTGGAATGAGGAACAAAAACAACCGTCACCTGCCGAATGGAAGGTAGCAAAGGAAATTCTAGACGAAAGGTCAATAAGGGGCTTAAAAACGTTAATGAGTTCTAACTATAATTTGAAAGAGTTGTTTAACCTCAATCAAGTTGTCGGTGGAAGAATAAGCGAGTTTACGGGTGGTTTGAACAACTTTGCAATAGAGTTAAACGGAAAGAATTATAGAATGCTCAAGGAAGGGCAGATGCTCTTAGTTGAAGAAGATATAGGTTTTTAAGGAGAAAAAGGGGAATGAAATACAAAGTGAAGAAAGCAATTAAGTTTATATTAGAAGAAGCGTTTTATATCAGCTTTTTGGCAGGTTTAATTGTTCTGCTTAAGGTTATAGGTTAAGAGGTAGAGATATGACTAACGCAGAGATTATTAAAGACTTAAAAAAGAATTGCAGTAAAGACGTAAACATTATCTTAGAGTATAAGGAACGTCTTAAGGGCTTTATTTGTAAGACCAACAAGGAACGTGACAAGGTAGGTCAAGCATACTTAGAAGCTAAGAAGGAAGAGAAAGACGGTTTAGCCGACAAAATGATAGCTTTAACGAGTAATTTAATGATTGCGCTTAAGTTGTCTGAAATGTTTAACGAAACGGCTTTAAAGTGGGGTTTAGACCTTGAAGAGCTTTACGGGGAGAAGGAATAATGTATTTGTTTAGAGCTAAAAGTGGAAGAGTTTACGTTAAAGTGTATGACTACGGTTATATCGATTGGACCGGTAAGACGGCAAGAGAACTTGAGCTTGAGTATTTTGATAGCAAAAAAGAATATCTAAGCAAGTGGGGTTTTGCTAAAACAAAATTTGAGCCTAGTCTTTACGAGTTTTTAGGCGATATAAAGCAATTACTTGACTTTGTTGAAAATGCAGTATGGTCAGTAACAAGAGATAAGAGTGTTTACTTTTTCTTGCTTGAGAACTTGTTTGAGCTTAGCGAAAGTCTTAAAGAAGAAGATGCGTTACTCTTAGAAGGCAGATTGCTTGAAGGAGCAGGCGAAAAAGACAAGGCTAAAGAGTGTTTTGGCAAGGCTAAAAAACTTGTTGAAAAACGTGTAGAAGCTTTTTTAAGAGACAAGGAAGAGCAAGCCTTTGCAAGACGTAAAGAGTTCTACGATAGCTATTTAAAGGGCAAAGAAACGTATATTGACTTAATAGCTTGCGTTTGCGATTATGCTACAGAACGCAACATAAGAAGAGAAATTGCACTGTATAGTCTTGCAGACTCTATAGAAGAGTTTGGAACGGATAGACAAAAAGAAATTATCTATGCAATAAAGAAAGAGCATAGAGCAAATAAAAATATACATTATGCCTACACAGGCAAGAGAATTTAAGGAGAACAGGAAATGGAAAAAATGAACTTATTTGAAAAATTGCAAAACGTAAGAATAGAGCTTGCTAACTCTAATCTTAAAATGACGGGTAAAAACTCTTTCGCTAAGTATGAATATTTTGAGCTTGCAGACTTTACCAAAACTCTGAACGAGTTAATGCTTAAATATAGAATGACGGCTATACCGTCTTTTACAAGCGAAACGGCATCGCTTACAGCTATCAACTTTGATAACACGGAGGAACGTTTTACGATAACGTCACCGTTTTCAAAAGCTGACCTTAAAGGTTGCCACGACGTTCAAATGGTAGGTGCAGTTGAGACCTATCAAAGACGTTACCTTTACCAAGCAATGTTTGATATTGCTGAGAACGATAGCCTTAATGCAACGCAAGGTCAACCTGTTAAAAAGGTTGAAAAGCCTAAAAACGAGTTGCCTTTCCCTGAACAAGGGGTAAATGTTAAAACTCCTTCTGTTGCCGAAATAAAGGCTCAAAGACAGGTGGAACTTATGAAGTTAGGTGCGGAATATTATACAGAATTAGTTAGCACTCAATGGCAAGCAGTTTTAACTCAGGTTTCGAAGCTTGAAGGTAAAAAGTTTAGCGAAATGACTGACGAAGAATACGCTAGGATTTGCGAAAACATAAAAAATCGAAAATATTAAAGTGGTAAATACGTTTGGGCGGGGCGTGTTTATATATCAAACTCATTGCAAAACTCCTGGTAAGTATACAGAAAAGACCGCCCCTTTTCTAAGGGGTTATATAGGAAAAGAGAGGTAAAATTTAATATGCAAATATCATTATTTGACGGAAAAAAAGAGTTTAAGATAGATAAGCCTATACGTCTAATTGAGTTGTTTGCAGGAATAGGCAGTCAAGCAAAGGCATTAAAGAATTTAGGTGTTGCTTTTTATCATTATCGTATTTGCGAATTTGACAAGTATGCAGTTGCAAGTTATAACGCAGTTCACGGAACTAACTTTGAAACAAGCGACATCACTAAAATAACGGCAGACGATTTAGGAATAGTTGACACCGATAAATATTGCTATATAATGACCTACTCGTTCCCTTGTCAAGATTTATCAAACGCAGGGTTAGGCAAAGGTATGGCAAAAGGTAGTGGAACAAGGTCTGGTTTGTTATGGGAAGTCGAAAGGCTTTTAGATGAGTGCAGCCAACTCCCAAGTATATTGCTTATGGAAAACGTGCCACAAGTAATCGGTCAAAACAATATTCAGCACTTTGCAAAATTGATAGGAAAACTTGAAAAATTAGGCTATAAAAACAAGTGGCAAGTGCTTAATGCAAAAGACTATGGAATACCACAAAACCGAGAAAGGTGCTTTATGGTTAGTATTTTAGGCGATTATTACTATGAGTTTCCTAAAACAATACCGTTGACTTTACGGCTTAAAGATATGCTTGAAAAGGAAGTTGATGAGAAGTATTTTCTTGATTCAATACCATTAAAAAATGAACTTTGTGATATTTTAATAAAAAATGGTTTAGCGGAAGAAGGAGATGTTATAAGACACTCATATACTCATAGTAGGCTTGATAATGGCGTTGAAAATATGTCAACAACTGAAAGCAAAGATAAATTATGCCCTACTTTAGATACACGTTGTGACTGTTTGGGTGTTTGCGTTAAGTTTAATAAACCTATTATTTTTGACGATTATAATCATAGAGTAAAAGCAGACCAAAGTGCTATAAACACATTGACAACAAATTGTGGTAACGAGGCAAAAGGAAACGGAGTTAAAATTATATATCCTGATTTAACCATACGCAAATTAACACCAAAAGAATGTTGGCGTTTAATGGGTTTTGAAGACAAAGATATAGATAATGCGATTGCAGTGGGTATGTCAAATGCACAGTTGTATAAGCAAGCAGGAAATAGTATTGTTGTAAATGTTTTAATGGCAATATTTAGCCAAATGATATAAATTACACGAGTTTGAGGAGAAAAAAATGGATAAAGAAAAGCAAATTTTAGAAATGGCGAAACTCATAGATGATAGATTGCTTGAAGCAAGGAATTATCTTGGCTCTATGAACAGGGGCGAAGGCTATTGGATAGCACAGAAACTTATTGACTTCTATCAACCCAAAATCAACGATAACGAGATTGTTATTAGCAAGGAAGAAAAACAAAAACTTCTCAAAGAAATGTATAAGCAAGGCAAATTTGACGCTATTGCCGATTTAGAAAAAGACGGAAAAATAGTTATTAGTAAGGAAGAGTATGAAAGGTTATCAATATTTACACTAACTACTGCACGACAGATTATGGAACAAGAACGCAAGGAAACGGCAAGAGAGATTTTGCAAGAGTTATACAGTAAGACAGAAGCACGCAGAAAACATTGTATAGAAAGAGAGCAATTTTACAAAGAAAAAGGTAAACAAGCACTTGCTAATTATTGGAGCACGAAAGAGTGTGAACTTAGCATTGTTAAAAACAATGTTATAGCGTCAGCAAAGCAATACGGAGTTGAGATAAAGGAGTAGGGGTATGGTTCAAGCGCATATATGGACGTTAGTAACTCACACACAAGGACAGATAGTTGGCGAGCATCGACCAACTAAAAAGCAATTAGCTTGCCTTACTTGTGGTATTGACGTAAAGAAATGTAAAGGTGGAACTGCCTGCTACAGGGAAAACTTAAAAAAATTAAAAGAGGAAGAAAGAAAATGAATAAATTATTTTTAATAGGAAATTTAACTAAAGCGCCAGAAGGTGGCAAGGCAAACGATAAGACTTTTGCGAAACTTAATGTAGCAATTAACAGCTATAAGCAAGGCGAAGAAAGACACGTAGAATACTTTAATGTTTCTGTCTATGGCATACAAGCCGATAACTGCTTAAAATGGCTTGAAAAGGGTAGTAAGGTTGCAATAGTGGCGCAATTAAGAAATAGGACTTATGACGACAAAGACGGCATCAAACGTTACGTCGTAGATATAATTGCTAACGAAGTTGAGTTTATGAGCAAAAAGCAAGGCAATGAAAGTTCAAGTGCTGAGCTTGAGCCTATAGACGAGAAAGAT
The DNA here is from genome assembly GCA_045647825.1 of Christensenellaceae bacterium. Classification (GTDB taxonomy): domain Bacteria; phylum Bacillota; class Clostridia; order Christensenellales; family Borkfalkiaceae; genus UBA1259. The sequence goes on along the minus strand of JAZRMS010000049.1, from coordinate 16,493 downwards.
TTACCGTTTTGAGAGGTAGTTGCAAAAGTGAGAGTAATATGGAAAGCGAAAAAGTTAAAGAGATTAAGAAAGCGTTGGAGACTAACTTAAAAACTGGTTTAGGTTATGACAACGGCAAAAAGTTTTGTGACATTATATGGTTTGCTGATATTTTAACTTATATTAACGAGTTGGAAAGCGAGAACGAAAGGCTTACGGAAGAAAGGGATTTGTTTAAAAAACAATTCAACGAATTAGAGCCGAGATTTTTTGATTTACGAGAAGAAAACAAAGAACTCAAAGACCGAATTGCCTTGTTAGAGAAAGACAACGAATTATTACGCAACGCCAAAGTGGTTTACGAAACTGTTGACTATTGCTATGAAGATTTGAAGAAAGCCGAAAAGCGAATTGCCGAGTTAGAAGAAGAAATTAAAGAAAATGCTTTTTATGCAAAGGGTTATGCACAAGGCATTAAAAACACTTATGAAGTTGTTATTCCCGACAAATTAAAACAGTTTGCCGAAAGGTTGAAAAAGAAAACAAGAGTAATAGTCGATTTTTACAAAGACCACGCCGACAAATGTTTTAACGGCATTAGCGAAAAAGATATAGACGAAGCATTGGAGGAGTTTTTGAAATGAGTAATTATAAGAGATTTACTGTAAAAAATTGGCGAGAAAGTAAGCATACAAAAGCCTATGAATACCTTGCCGAACTTGAAGATAAAATCGAGAACGGAACGCTTATTGAGTTGCCTTGCAAGGTTGGAGATAAAATTTACTTTGAAACTTGGGAAGATAACGGCACAACAAGTATAGGTGTAAAAGGTCATAAAGTTGCAGGTTTTGAAATAAATGCAATTATTAACGGCAAGTATGGAAAAACTTACATACCAATAAAAGCAGTTGGCATTGATGTTTTCCTAACCAAAGCCGAAGCTGAAAAGAAACTTGAAGAGTTGAGGTAGAAGGAATGACAGTTGAAGAAAAAGAAAAAGCTTTTAACGTTCACTTTTCTTATAGTAAACGAATACTCGCTCTGATAGAAGAGATTAAAAAACTTAAGGAAGATAACGAACTGTTAAAAGCCGAAAATCAAGCCTTAAAGGACAAAATCAATGGTGATTAGGCTAGATAGTGAAACGGCTCGTAAACTAGGTTTAGATGCGACTAAAGAGCCTAAATACCGAAACAATAAAGTAGTGGTTGACGGCTTTAAGTTTGATAGCCAACGAGAAGCTAACCGCTACTGCGAACTTAAAATGCTAGAAAGTCTAAACGTAATTAGTGACTTGCAAAGGCAAGTGCCGTTTACTCTTATACCTACCATAAAGGACGAGAGCGGAAAGGTGCTTGAAAGAGCCGTAATTTACAAAGCCGATTTCGTATATAAGAGAGGCGGAAAAACGATTGTAGAAGACGTTAAAGGCTTTAGAACAAAAGAATATGTATTAAAGCGCAAATTGATGCTTTATAAATTTAAAATTAAAATACGGGAGATAGACGAGTGAAGAATTATGCAAACGCAAAAGAAAGGGAACTGTTTACTGTTATACTTGCTTGCGAAGAATATTTAAAGATATTTGCAAGAAGCGAGTTTATAAGCGAGCAGGAGCAAAAGAAAGTAAACAACGCAATTAGAAACCTAAGAGAAATGAAGCTTAGTGTAGAAGACAGGTTAGGGTATGTCTTTCTAAAAAAGATTAAAGGCTTTTTAGACGGCAATCATTTAGGGTTTTATGCAAAAGGCATAGTAAGAGATAAGGTCTTATGCGAAATAGACGATGACGTAATCAATGACTTGTTAGAAGATGCAGGTTGGAATATGGAATGCGTAGGTTGCGACAGAGCAGACCACACGAATTGTCGTTGTTATAAAATTTTCGTTGAAATGGGCAAAGACGGGAACGGCAAGGCTACAGGTTGCCCGTTTAAATAAGGAGAAAAATAAAATGTGTAAAAAAAACAAAGAAGAATTAACCAAAAATTATAATGAACTGGCTAAAAAATATGAAAAGCTTGAGGAAACTATGCAATTTTTGTTGAACCTTGAGTCGATTAGTTCGGCATCTCGCATTTTTAGCCAAAGAAGGAGAGCAGGTTTTTTGTTCGAAACTGTTGTTTGTTTTTCGTATTTAAGATATGGAGAATTATATACTCAAGAAATTTTTACGAATTTCGAAATTGAACCTATTGTGCCTAAAGTTGTTGATGAAGATATATGTTCAGCTATAGTAGAATTAGTGATAGGCGAAAAAGATGCAAAAGAAATTGTTTATTTATTAGTTGATAAGCAGAAAAAAACTGTAACTGATATAACAAGGTGGTATAAAAATGAAGAAAAGAAATAGAAAAAAGGAATATTCAGTAATCTTTGGTATGCTGGAATTGTTGACAGGCATAGGTTTTACTCTTATTTCGTTAGTTTCTAAGTTTTGGTTATTTGGCGTTTTAGGTTTTTTTATGGTTGTAGTTTCTGCAATTGTAAAGGGTTTAACAATAGGTAAACTTGTAGCATCAAAAAAACTTTTAGATGAATACCTTGAAAGAGAGAAAAGATATGTTAAAGTCTATGAAATTGATACGGAGGCTTTATGACAAAGAAACAACTGGAAAGGAACATAGAGACGTTATATGATTTTTTAATAGTGTTAGGCGAAAATTATTCAGAACTAAGTAATAAGGTCGAAAAACTCGAAAAAGAGAAGGAGAAAGAAAAATCGCAATGACAAAAAAAGAAATTGCTATAATCTTAAGTGAATATAAGCGTAAGTGTTCAATCTACGACAAAAAACTTTTTGCGTTGTGTAAGCTACGTTACGAGATGCAAGGACTTAAAGGCTTTGATTACTCGGCTATAAGGGTGCAAGGTGGCGAAAAAGAAAACGTTATAGAAAGGTTGATAGATAAAGAGATTGAGCTATCTAACGCCGTGCAGAAAGCTCTCATTGACAAAACAACGGCTTATGAATACGCAATGAAGATTATTTACTTATTGCCTAACAAAGACAATGACTGCGATATTTTAGCCGATATTTACTTGCTCGGTAAGAGCTACAACGAAACTGCAAGAAACTATAATTACGATATTAACTCTCTTTGGAATAAAGTTGGTATAGCTAAAAAGAAAATTGCTAAATTAACAGAAGAACTAGGGCTTAAATTCGAAAATTTTTATTTTTATGAAGAAAAATAAAACATATTAGGAAATGTTAGTTTTAATGTGTTAAAATGCTATTGTGGAAGACTGCAATTCACCTTTTCTATTTCCCCTGAAGAGAGCCTCGATTAAGTTGTCGGGGCTTTTCTCGTGAGGTGGGTTGACAAGAAGTAAAAGGTATGGTAGAATAGCAATGGGTAAAGCACGAAGATTAGAATTTGATAGTAATGACCGTCTAATTGGTTGTTCTACAGGGTGGAGCGAAGATGATGAAGGCAATAAAGGTGTTTGGTGCACAAAAAATGGCAAAAAGTATTTTATGTATAAGGGAATGACCGTTATAGAGTCTTATCGTATAAATGAACAACGGTGGGGCGATGATAGTAGTGAGTTTTTATTGTTGCCGTCAAGAGAATATAAAAGAATGTGTTCAGAAATAAACAGATATAATGCAAACCATATACCTAGTAAAGGCGCAATCTTTCTTGCAAATGCTTATTATGTTTATACGTATAATAGGGAAGAAGAGTTGATACTTTGTAAGATAAAAGTAAAAATAGTTGGTAATGAAAAATATATAAATTCTTTAGGTGAAGAATATGGTAATTGATGAAGAATTAAAGGCTTTTAAACTGTTAATATCTGTGTTAAAAACAACAAGTCTTTCTATTGAAGACCAAAAAGGAATAGCTTTTGTAACGGCAACACATAACAAAGAGAAAACAGTAGAAAATTGTTTGGAAATGAAGAAATATATAGAAGGTCAAAAAGAAAATTTAACTTACGACGGTATTTATGAAAAACTTTTTGAAATTTGTAAAATAAAATAAAACCACTAAAGCATTATGCAGTAGCATAGTGCTTTTTTTATAAACAATATTGACAAAAACGATAAAGGAATGTATAATAATGGCAGAAAAGAAAATATACGAACAACCTAAATTTGAAGTAGTTGAGCCAGACGAAGGCAATGGAGCAAATACTCGTTTACCATACGGCATAGCAAAAGGCTTAGGTTTATCAACAGAAGGTATGACCCCTAGACAAGTTTGGGAGATGCTAAAGAAACGTGGAATAAACCCTGAAAACGAGTATGAGAAGCTTAAGGAAAAGGCTACTGAAGAGATTGAGAGTGAGCCTGTAAAAGAAGTTGACGCTCAAAGGGAAGGTCACAAGATGACTATAACTCAATCTAAAGCTTTTGCAACGTTGAGTAAAACTGCCAAAGAAAAATTGGAGAGAAACTTAGACAAGCTTTCTTCTGAGCAAATTGCTATTATATCTAAATATGCGGATAGGCTACACTCGTATTCAAACGGTAGTGGTCAATATTCAACAGGTGGTGGATATCTAAGATATGACCAAACCTCTAACGGTGACGGTTTAGATAAAGAGTTAGGTTTTGATTTTGATGCTACAACTTTCTTTCACGAGTATGGACACTTTATAGATAATATGGTAGGAGAGGATAAAACGGGCTATAGTATAAAGTATGATAGCTCTACTGTGAGCGTTCACGAAGATGCTTTAAATTGTTTTAACGATTTTCTTAAGTTGGGTGGTGGAACTGAACCGTTAAAAAGTATGGACCGTATTAAGCGTGAGCAATATAGAGCGTTTTATAAAGGTTTAGCAAAAGCAACAGAAAAAGACCAATTATGGGCGCACAAATCATTAACTGAGTTTGGTTATGTAAAAGAACCATATAAGCCTAGTTATACACCAGAAAGGGCAAGGCAGTTATTTGGTGAGTATGGATATGAAAACTCTGTAAAACTTTGGGATAGCTACAATAAAGACTATAAGGCTTGGCAACAAGCAGAAAGTGACGGAACAAACGCAAGAGCCAAACAAAAACAAAAAGAGTATAACGAAGAGTTAGAAAAACATAACAGACCTATCCATAACAATATTAAACGTTGTGCTATTTTAACTGATTTCTTTGGTCTTTACACGAATAACAAAATAAATTTATATTCTGACGGATATTATGGACACAGTGGCTCATATAACAAGTGGCACAATGCTCAAGGTGAGGCGTGGGCAGAATATTTTTCGTTAAAAATGACAAACGATACAAAAGGTTTAGATATAATGAAGAAATATTTGCCTAAAACTTATGATGCTTTTGAGCAAAAGTATAACGCAATAAAGGAGAAATAATATGGTAGAAGTTGGTTTTGATTTTGATATAAAAGAATTTGAAGAAGAATTTATGAGTGAATGGTTTAAAAGGTATAGAAAAGTGTTTCCTAACGCTGAGCCTATACCAATGATGGAGCTAATGGGAAATAGTATTTTGGTAGAGAATTTCTACGGAAACCCAGATGCAGTATATGATTATTGTATAGAAAACCACAAAACGTGGGAAGAAGTCTTAGGTTATAAATATGACCCAGACGTAATTTACTAAAACACAAAAGCACTTACTTAACGGTAGGTGCTTTTTTATTACAAAAAAATTATAAGGAGCGGTAGAAATGAGTAAACGACTTACCGAAAAAGAACGTGCCGAAGTTGTTTCTGATTACGCTTCGGGAAAGACCAAAAGTGAGATTGCACGAAAGTTCAAAGTTTCACCTAACGCAATATCAAAGATATTGATTAAATTTAAAAATTCAAAAAACGAAGAGGAAGTTCAAAGCGGAGCTCAAAAGAAAGATAATAAAGAAATTGCACGTATTATTTACGACAAGGCAATGGAAGGTCTTAAAAGGAAGATAAACGATGCAAGTGCTACTGAGCTTTTGAAGATTATCGATTACTACGATATAAAATATAACTTTTCTGATGAACACTCTGACGAGAACGTTACAGGTATTACGATAACGATAGAAGATGCAAGTGGGGGCGAAGATGCAACTTAACTTTTCAATGGCTAGCCCTTACGACAAGATACTAACAACCGATAAAACTACTGTAATAATGTATAGCCCACGTATTAGTGGCAAGTCTTACGCACTAGGACAAGTAGTTTACATTTATGCGAATAAATACCCAAAACACGATATAGTCGTAACGAGAGCAAATTATAACTCACTTGAAGACTCTTTATATAACGAAATATTGAGCTTTGCCGAAATGATAGGGCAAGGCTCTTTTTATTCAGCTAAAACAAGCCCGTTGAGAATTAGAACAAAACACGGTAACACTATTTACTTTAAAGGTATAGGTGGAGCTGATTATAGCCGTTCTAAGGGCTTTAAAGGCAAAAAGCCTATAAGTCTTATCATTTGTGATGAAACACAACAATTAAAGGACGAGCAGTCTTTAAGGCAGGCTGTTGCAACGTTTATACGTTCTGTAGATGCGTCAATTAAAAGCCGAGTAATTTTGGCAGGAAACCCCGAAATGGTAAAAGCGCATTGGTGGAACAGCTATTGCCGTAAATACCGTTATGCAGGCGTTTATGAGTTCATAGACGCAAACTACTTGAACATTTACAAGTATTTATCGCCTGTAACTAAGGAAGAAATCGAGAACGAAAGAAAGTATAACCCTTTAATGTATAAGTTTTTATATTTAGGGGAACTTGACGAACTAGCAGGCGGAGCTTACGGACAATTTAAACGAGATAGGCATTATATAAGCGTAGAAGAGTGGCGAAAAGAAACTCAAGGACAACAGATTGAATACATTATTTGGGGTGGCGACGGTGCTATTACTCACGATAGCACAGGTATTGCACCTTTAGCCGTTTACACTAACGGACAAGCATATGTATTAGAACGGTTTTACTATAACCCTTTAGAAACAGGTATAGTGCTTGCGCCTAGTCAGTTAGTAGAACTTATACTTACTTACGTTGAAGAAATGTGTAAGAAGTATGACGTTTACGATGCAGGAATAATGAGCTTATTCTCGATAGACTGCGCTTCTGCCGATTTGATAACGCAATTAAGATACAACATAGACGGCTATCACGAAGTTAAACCGTTTACGAGAAAGAACATTATTAACAACAACTCAGTTGTGAATAACTGTTTTGCCAAGAATATGGTTAAAATCGTTGATTTTGGCGGTTATTATGACTTTAGAACGAGAAAGTTTGTGCCAACAACGGCAGACACCGAGCCGTTAGTTTATCAATTGGAGTCTGTAACCTGGAAGAACTACAAGCTAGACCCTGCGATACCGAACGACTACACGGACGCATTGACTTACGGAATTAACGAATATTTTTTAAACCCAAACAATTTGAATTTACCAACTAAAAAAGGAGCGTATTAACTTATGGAACTTAAAGAGCAAATAGATAAAGCATTAGAGAAAGACGTAGATTTGACAGACGAAGAATACCGCCTTAAAGACGAGAAAGCAGACGAGTCAACAAAAGCTCACGGAATGGAGCAGAAAGCCCCTGTAAGCGAAGCTAAACGCTTTAAACGCATACAAAGAAACTTTTACGGCTTGTCTATCAATTATATGGCGTGCTTGTTGTCTGCATTAGATAACGCAAATACATTATTGACACAGCAAAATGCAATGCTTTACGAACTTTGCAGAAAGGAGAAGATAGATGTCGACAAACTTTTCAGAAGAGATGAATAACATAGGTTTGGCGCAACCTAGACCTTTAGCGCAAGTAGCAGAAAACCAAAAACGTTGGCAATGGGTAAACAACGAAGACTTTTACTCAATGTTGCCTACGCCTTATTACTCGTTTTATACGAATTGGGTAAAACTCTGCTTGCAATGGTATGACGGCTACGTGCCTTGGGTTCACGGTGGCTCAAGCGGTCTAATGTCAACAAACATAGGAACGGTTATTGTCAATAAATGCGCTGATAGTGTTTACGGTGGCAATTTAATGTTTGCGAATGCTTGCAAGCCTACTCAACATATTGTGGGTAAAGACGGCAAGCCTATTGGTAAAGCGTTAGACTTTATATCAAACAATTGGAGCAAAGAAACGAAGCTCAAGAGTAAAATCAAAAGAGCTATTAAAGATGCCTTTGCAGGTGGCTTTTCGCTTTTAAAGCTTAACGTTCACGAAGGGGAACTCTGGGTTGATGCGCTTAGAGCTGATAGGTTTTACATAGCAAAGACGGGGCGTGGCAAGATACGTAAGTGTTTGTCTATACTCTCGTTTTATGACGATATGACTACGGACAATAAGCAAGGAAAGAAATATTGCTTGCTTGAAGAACGTAGATACGAGCCTATTGGTATGTTTGGTAAAGAGATACCTGTTGTAGAGTATAAAATGTATGACAGCTCTACTCAAATACAATACTTTACTAACGCAAGAGATACGTTTATTAAGTGGGAGCAGTTGCCAAAGAGTGTAAGAGAAGCGTTTAAATCTGAATACTCTGTAAGACTTAACGAGCCTAAAGCAATGAACGGCTTTGATAACTTAGGCGTTTACGTGTTAAACGGTAGCGAAGACGTATCAAACGTGCCTCAAATAGGTTTAGGACAGTCTATACTTAGTAACGTTTTAAACTACCTTTATGAGTTTGATTTTTGGAATACGTCGTTCAATACTGAAATGTATTTGGCAAGGGGTAGAATTTTATTACCTAAGCATATGCAAAGACCTGGCGTAAATAAGTCTACTGCCTACACTCACAACGCAGGACTTGATGACTTTGCTTATACAAAATGGGAAAGCCCAAACCCTGATGCGCAAAAGCCTGAGCCTATACAATTTGCTTTAAGGTCAAGTGATTGGAAAGAAGCTAGAAATATCTTACTTGAGAATATAGCTTCTAACATTGGAATTAGTGCATCGACACTTGCAAGCTATTTACAAGACGGCGCAATGAGAACGGCAAGAGAAGTTAGCGCAGAAGAGAGTGCTACTACCTTGTTCATAGAGAACAACAGAAGACGTTTTGAAGAGCCTTTAAACGACCTTCTAAAGGACGTTTTACGTTATTACGGATATATTGACGACGTAGAAATTCGTTGGTCTAGAGCAGGTATGACAAACCAAACAGTGCTTGTAGATATTCTTTCTAGAGCTAAACAAAGCGGACTTATTTCACCTAAGAAAGCACACGATGCGTTCAACTATGACGACGACGAAGAGCAAAACGCAGAAGACTTTGCAATGGTTGAAGAAGCTGAAAAGAACTCTCAATTTGGCAATATGCCTTTTAACGAGCAAGACTATTTTGGAGACGGTGGTGGTATAGTTGAAGACGGCAACGAGCAAGCTCAATAATTACACGTTACTGCTAGAAGAAGCTCAAGAAGATATAAGAGAACTTGTTAAAAGAGCATACCTTACTTATGAGCCTTTTTATTTAACGCAAGTAAAGTTATATCAACTTATTGATAAAGCTATAAAGTCTATTAACATACCAAGACTTAAGCAAGATGCTTACAATTCTTTGATACGTTTTGCCAACGTTCAAAAAAACATTTGGCAGTCGATAAACCTATCGCCACTCACGGTGCTTTTTTTAGGGCTACAAGCTAGTAAAGACTTTGAGATAGACAAATACTCAACTAAGCCTAAAAATGCCGTTGAAAGGGAACTAAGGGGCATTAGCAGTTATCCTACGGATAATAAGGGCGTGCCTTTACAAAAGTTTTATCGTGACGTATGGTATGACAACGTTAAACCTATGCTAGATAGACTTACCGAAACGGTAGCCTTAGACCCTAACGACTTTACGGGGCGAAATTCTTTAAGAAGCTTAGCCGAAATGGAAGTTCGTTATAAAGACCACCAAGAGAATATAGACAGCCTTAAAAAGCAAAACGTAAAGATAGTGCAATGCTCTGCACACGAAGACTGCTCAGAGCGTTGCTATCCGTGGCAGAAACAAAGGCTTTATAGCCTAGACGGGACTTATGGAACTATAGACGGAAAGAAGTATATCCCTTTAGAAGTTGCTACGGACGTTTGGTATACGACAAAGGCAGGAAGACAATACAAAAACGGTCTTTTAGGTTTTAATTGCAGACACTATTTAACCGAGTATAAAGGCGAGCTAGAACCTACTGTAAGCGCAGTTAAAAGGGCGATAGAGTATAGCATAACTAAAAAGCAAAGAGAACTCGAAAGAGCAGTTAGAAAGAAACGTGTAGAAGCTAAGATGCTTAAAGGCATAAATAAAAAAGCCTACGAAGAAGCGAAAGCTCAAGCCGAAAGGTTAGATGCAAAATATAGAGCATTTAGCAGAGAACACGAAAGGGCATTTTACCCAATGCGAACTAAGATTTAGGAGATAACAAAAATGAGTGAAATAAACCAATGGATAACCGTTCACCCAAACGGAAAAGAAAGCAAGGGACAACCAATCCCCGTTAAAGAAGGACAAACCAAAGGCGAAGCTGTCAAGTCTTTCATTTCAAAGCACAAAGATAACGTAAAAGAGCTAGAAAAGAAAAGTATTGAAGAATTAAAGAAAGATGCTATAATCGACTTAGACGAGAAAAAAACTAGCTCGAAAGCTTTTACTTTAAAAGATTTACCTCAAAAAAGAATTGATGAAGCTGATGCTTATATTAAGGAAAAAGGGTGGGGTAGAGAAATGAAAAAATCTATGTATGGCAGAATGTTATCCGACCTTAACAACTTCTTTGGTGTAGGAGGCAGGTCAGACTCAGTATTGTGGGCTAAAGATTTAGGCGACCATTTAGCATTTATGAAAGTTCTTGACCCTGTTCAATACAATAACGATATAAAACAATATGAGATATTAGTAGGTAAAAGAGACTTTGAAAAAATATATAAATAAAAACACTTTTGAACCCAATAAGGTGTTTATGCTAAAAATTTTAATTTAATACTTAAAGACTTATTAAAACGACCACAAGGCAACGTTTGATAGGTCTTTTTTTATACCCCGACAATTCCCGCGCAGGGGCAAGCGGAAACGCTTTAAAAAGGCGTAGGAAAGGAAAAAGGGCAAAGCTCAAGTATCTTTTCATAATACGATTTAAAGCCGTTTTAGGGAGCGATATATCGATAAATTTAAAATAAGGAGAAACAAACAAAATGGCACTTTTCAAAAAAGAAGAAAAGAAATTGACCCTTGACGATATTCTTACAGGTTTAGACAACTTGACCGAAGAAGAAAAAGCAAAGGTTAAAGCAAAAATGGACGACCTCTACAAGGCTGAAGACGAAAGAGAAATCGATAAAATCGAAGAAGACAAGGCTGAGCCTGTAGAATTAGAGGACGACAAGAAAGAAGACGTTGCAGAAGAGTCAGAAGAGATTGCTAAAGACGTTGACGAAGTAGAGGCAGAAGTTGAAACCGACGAGAAGAAGGAAGATGCACCTGTTGAACCTGTTGACGTTGTAGAGCCAACCGAAGACGCAAAAGGCATCGAACACGAAAAAGAAGAAAAAGAAACTTACGACAAGATTGCTAGTAGAGTTGCAGAACTTGAAAAGTTTAGAAGTGAAATACAACCACTTGTAGAGCTTATGCAAGACTATACAACAAAGCAAGCAAAGAAATTTGGCTACGAGGGCGCAATTCCAGGCTCAAAGAAAAATTATATGGATATGGACTCTGACGAACTCGCTAAGTCTTTAAGAACTGAAATTTAATTTATAAGGAGAAATAATTATGTCAACTTTAGTTTATAACGTAAACCAAACCGCTACCCAAGTGTTAGCGGCTAAGAAAGTAAAAGAGAATATCTTTCTCGATTTAGTTCACAAGAACGGCTACGGTCTTAACCAAGTAGAAGAAACAAACGTTTCAACTGTAAGAATGCTCAAGGTTGCACCTTTCACTGGTGACGCTAGAGAATTAGGCGCAGGCACTAACGGTGGCTTCTTCAATGCAGACGGTGCTACTATTCCTACCGTTCCAGAGTATGACCTTAACTTACTCTATATCTACGATAGAATGGTAGACCTTCCAGAAGTTCAACAGGATATGACACCTGTAAGCATTTTCGACCAAGCTATGAAAAACGTAGGTGGTAGAGTTGCTACAGAAATTAACGCATCTACACTTGCTATCCAACTTAAAGCTCACGCAGCTACTGCAATTGCTGAAGATGCTTTTACTGGTAACGCAGTTGTTTTAGGTGCTACACCTGACTACTACGGCGCAATTATGGACGCATCAGCTATCCTTGACGACGGTGACGAAGCAAACGGTATTCAAGCATTCCCATTTGCTGAAAGAGAAATTCTTGTTAGACCTACCTTTAGAAAGGGCTTAATGTCTGCAAGTGGCGTATTGGTTGGTGGTTCAAACTACGCTCAATCTATGATTGCTAAGGGTGGCGTTAGCCCAGAAGATAGAAAAGACTGGGGCAATATGTATTGCGGTGAAATTGACCTCACTCCTTGCTATATCGTTCCTGCTCCAATTTGGAACAGAGCTAAAACGTGGGCAGGTGGCTCGGCTTACGTAGATAAAGTTCAAGCATTAGTAGTTTCTGCTATTGCAACTGATAGAGGTATCTCTACTCAAGACTACGTTAAGATTATTGACTCACCAGACGGCGCAGGCAAGAGATTACAACCAAAAACTCGTTGGGGCGTAAACGTATGCTATCCAAAGGGTATCGTTCCTATCCTTGCTAACGGTTCTACCGTTCCTACTGCTATTACAATTACTGCTCCTGGTAGCGTAACTGTTGGCGGTTAATAAATTGTTTTTCTTAGGGGTTTTTGGCTTTACAAAAGCCCCTTTCCATTATCTTTTTTAAAGGAGATTAAAAAAATGAATTATCCATATAGCGACCAATATATGCGTTATGATATTAACTCGCATCAATACGTATTAACTAAAAAATATGTGTTAGAACAGTTAGGAATTGACCTTGACAAGCAAGTAAAAGGCAATAAGGTTTTTAGCGATTGGATATTAAAACGTGTAAGCACTCTTATTTACGGTTATATTCATAAGCACAATATCAATACTAGAATGCAAGATTATATCATAGCCAAAACTAAAAGTGCTAGAGATATTATATTTAATGCTATGTCTAACCAGTTTATCTATATGAAAATGGTAGGTGACTTGTCAATGACTACAGATAGAGCAAAAAGAGATTTAGTTATTGATGCAACGGCAGAAGAAGAGTTGTCAAAGTTTATACCTGAGATAGGCTCAAGCATTCTCTATAACGGCTATCTAAACTATTATAGCGAAGATAAAACGGAGTGGTAATATGGATATTTTCGATTTTCTAACTGCTAAAAACGATAACGTTTACACAGGCAGTTATTATTCAAGAAGACCAAAGACTACAAGTGACGTAGCTCAAGAGTTTACCTACGATTTAGTTGACAATCACACAAAAGACAAGGCTAACGTTTTAAACGCCCTAGAAGCCGACTCAGAGCGTTTAACTATTAAGACGGTAGATACTTTAAGATTTAAAGTTAAAGGCTACGTAGCCACACAAGAAGGCGAATTTTGGCAAATAGAAAGTATAGCAACAAGACCTATTGAAGATTTTAAAGAGTCAAACAGGCTATTTAAGAACTTGAAGAAAGAAACTACTTTAAGGCTTATTAAAGTTGAAAACCCGTGGGAGTTGAGATAATTGACAAACGATAAATTTCAAAAAATATGTTTGAAAGCTGTAGAGCTATTAAAAGAGAAAGCACCTATTGATACAGGCAACCTAAGATATAACGCTATAAGGTATAGGTTCAATGGTAAAACTTGTGAAATACTTATTGACCAAAGAATTGCACCTTATATGGTTTACACAAACGAACCGTGGATATCGCCAAAGTGGAACGGAAAGAAGAACCCAAACGAAAAGTGGTTTGATAACGCTACCGAACACATAGTAGAGAGCCTTGCAGAAACTTTACACGGTAGCTTTAAAAAGAGAGGATAGAATGGTAGAGATTAAAGAATTAACGCAACGCATAGAAAATAAGCTAAACGGGGCTTTAACTAGCTTAAACGAGCCTTTATTAGGCAATATACAATTTAAGATATTTACCGATACGGGAGTGCTACAAGAAGACCTAAAAGAGCAATTAACAAACGAGTATACGGAATATATAAACGGCTTAGCAGTTGTTGGAATGAGCGAGAAATACGTTCTCTCTAACGGAATAGAATTTGTTAGTTTACCTTTACGATTAGAAGTTATAGTAAGGCTTGAAGACGACAACTATGACGGAGAAGAAACGGAATATGATTTAGACACTAACGAGCCTCAAATACCAACTCAACTCTTTATAGGCAACAGCACAAAGTTATCTTTAATTCGTAAGGTATTAGATACTGCTTTTAGTGGTAGTGAAAATAACCTTGAAAGCATTGAAGATAGACAAGGAGTGCCTTACGTATGCACGATACTTGCGCAGATAGCAAACGGGGAGAATAGAGCAGAAACACCTATACTAGGTTATTCTTATTCGTTCTTTGTAAACTTTTATTTTAACATTATAGCCAATGGCTTAAACTCACAAGAAGGAAAGTTTTATTTAGACGGTAAAGAAATACCTTACACGTCTGCAACGTTTACACATATTAAAAATGCCGACCAAAACCTATTTAGCAATAACAACGGCGAAATAGTGGGCGTGCCTACTTTCAAGCAAACAACGTTTACTTTTGATATACCAGCTTTAAAAGACAACGATACTACAATCGCATTTTTAGATGAAGCTTTGGATAACCAAGACTTAAACAGGGTTCACGTATTGAAAACACGCCTTAAATATTATGATTACCAAGAAAGCGAGTTGCCTAATTATCTTGTAATTATTACGGAAGTTTCAGGCACGTTGAGCGGTTTACAAAACATAGGCTTGAAAGTTACCTTTACGCTTGCGCCTAAACTATATTCGTTAATATCTACTCAAGGTTGGGTTGTTTATCAAGCGACGGCAGATACTTCTTATTCACCGTCTGATAAGAACTTTGGTGTTGCCTACGATGCTAACGGCGTTTTGATTGAAGATGAAGGGTTTGTGCCTATTGGTGGTAAAGTGTTATGCACTACCTATATTGATACCCTTTTATACCCAAATTTAACCCTTTTATGAGGTTCTTATGGCAGTTTATAAAATTGTAATAGAAGATAAAACAAGTGAGAGTTTTAACCCTGTAGCAGGTCAAGAAACGGCTTCTACCACTTCTCAAGCATCTTCTTCTAACAGAAAAATAAGTATGAACGATATAGGGCTTTTTGTGGCTTATAGGCAAGTAAAACCTTTTGTATCGCAAGTTATATCAAACGAAGTTCAAAAAGTAGGCTTAAGGTCTGGCTCAAATAGACAGCAAGACCAAGCGAATTTTTATTATGGCTTATTAACTAAAGCTTATTCTATAGGCGAGAAAGTAGCAATTGGTGCGGCTACAGGTGGTTTGCCAGGTGCTTTAATTGGTCTTGTAACAGGTGCAGCTCATACCGCCATTAACTACTATAATAATTATAGTTTGCTTAGACTTCAACAGTCTATAGAAGATGAAAGTATAAGAATGAATATTGTAAGAGCAGGAACAGGGGGAAGTCGAGGGCAATGAATAGAGTAAAAATAGAAATCTATAACGAAGAGTTAGACAAATGTCAAGACTATTCCTCAAACGTTGCAATGCCTTTCAAAGTTAGCGAATTGCTTGACGAACAACTTGACG
The DNA here is from genome assembly GCA_045647825.1 of Christensenellaceae bacterium. GTDB lineage: Bacteria > Bacillota > Clostridia > Christensenellales > Borkfalkiaceae > UBA1259. The sequence continues at coordinate 816 of JAZRMS010000049.1, read as the reverse complement.
AGGCAGAACTACAACTACAATTTGTTTCACAGTCTATATTTGAGCCTTTAACAAAGGTTAAGGTAACGATTATAAACGAAACAAACAACAAGATTAGCTCAAACGATTATAATGCTTTATTTGCAAATAGTGACTTTGAACAAAGCGACTATATAGCAGATTTTGAAAACAATAAAGCAATAGTTAAAAAAGAAATTTTAATGCTTGTAGCAAATGATAAAGCAACCGAAAGACCTATAGGCTCAGGCAAATATAATCACGTTTTATATTTGATAGAATTTACTAAATTTTTAGAAGGGTTTATAGGCGACTCTTTAACGTTTACAAACCCTTTAGGTAAACGAAGCGAAGCAGGTAAAAGTTATGCACAATGCTATTACAGTTTTGAAACTCAATATGCAGATGCGGGGTCTATTCCAAATGTAAATACAGGCTATTTTGTAAGTAGCGTGTTTCCTGTTGACGTTGTCGGAGAAAACGTTACATTTATTTCGCCTAGCGCTCTTAAAACAAACGAAAATTTGCCTGGCGGTATAAGTTTTCCTGACGGGTCAACAGGAAATTATACAGAAGAGATTTTAAGCTTAAAAAATGCTAGTGGGGAAAGTTTTGCTACAACAAACAATATGGCAAGTTTGCCTATAGGGGTTTACACAATAACCTATAATTACAACTGGACTTATACAGCCCCCTTTACTTCAGAGCAGAGCAGAGAAAATTTAAAGCTTTCTTATACTTTTAATGTTGTGAGAAGCAAACTTCCTGTAAAAAAATGGACGATAACTGACGTAATTTGTCGAATTTTAGAAACAATAG
>JAZRMS010000048.1:0-12041 GCA_045647825.1 Christensenellaceae bacterium | reverse complement strand
TCCTGTTGCAACTGCTGGTGGTTATAGCCAAGCAGGTTTAGTACAAAAGGGTGGTGTAATTGACGGTAAGGGCAACACCATTTCTGCAAGCAACTCTAATGGAACTTGGGACTGCACCGTTTATACCAACGGCGGTACTATTAAGAACGCAACAGTAAGTGGTGGCTTCCGTGGTATCTTTACTGCAGGATTAAACCAAGACTTGTTCATCGAAAACGTTATTTTTGACGACGTTACCTATACTTTCAGTGCAGATGATGGCAACGTTAACTATGGCGTATACTTTACTGATTGTGTTCTTAACGGATGGACCAGTTTCACCAACAAGTTTAAGGAAGTAGTTTTCACCGATTGTACTTTTGGTGAAGGCAATGGATATGCATATTGCCGTCCTTATAACCAAACCAAATTCGTAAACTGCCACTTTGAAGAAGGTTATGCAATTGATGGTAGCAGAAATATTCTTTCCTTTGAAAATTGTACTTTCGGCGATGACAAAACTCTTTTAACTATTGAAAACTACAAAGAATTAATCAGTGGTTTCAAGGTTGGTAGCATCAACGGAGACTTCATTGCAAACTCAAGCGAAAATCTTGACGTTGTATTAAAGAAAGGTGCAACAAGCATTTACTTGTTAGAAGGTACTTACGTTATTCCTGGTTCAGCTGCAAGAAAGACCCTTACCGTAACTGGTATTGGCAATGTTGTAGTTAACGTTCCTTATCATACCGCTGGCGAAAACTGTGACGGTGCTTTAGATAGCTCAAACGTAACTTTCAATGATATTATTTTTGCAACTACTAGTGGCACTTTTACTGGTTACGCTCGTTTAACCGCTACTTACAACAACTGCACGTTTAACGGAACTTACACAACTTATCTTTCAAGCGTGTTCAACAACTGCGAATTCAACGTTTCTGGTGTCGTGTATGCTATTTGGACTTGGGGCGCTCCTGAAGTAACCTTTACCGATTGCACTTTCAATACGGATGGCAAAGCAATTTTGTTATACGGTCCTGAAAACACTAATCTCACCGTTGACGGTTGTACTTTCAACGATAAGGGTGGATTAGCAGATTTGAAAGCTGCTATTGAAATCGGCAACGACTATGGCAAGTCTTACACCTTAACCGTTAATAACACCGTTGTAAACGGATATGAAATTAACGACAAGGGTATCAATACTGGAACGACTTTGTGGGCTAACAAAAACTCTATGGGTACTGATAAACTCAACGTTGTAGTTGACGGTGTAGACGTTTATTAAGATATTCTAAAACAATATTAAAAGAACTTGGATTTTTCCAGGTTCTTTTTTTGTGTTTTTATGTTGAAACAACTATTGATTTTATGCTTTTAATGTGGTATAATTAAAAAGTAAAATAAGAAAAGGGGGAGGGAAAATGCTATTTAATTACCACACGCACACAACTTTTAGCGATGGCAAAAAAACGCCTGAAGAAGTTGTTGAAAGCGCAATTTCTCAAGGGCTTAAATCAATAGGTTTTTCCGACCACGGCTATACCGATTTTGACCATACCTATTGCATGAAAGATACCGATGGCTATATAAAAGAAATTAACCGCTTAAAGAAAGAGTATTCAAATAAAATAGACGTTTATTTAGGTGTGGAAGAAGATGCGTTTGATCCTACCAAAAGGTCTAATTTCGACTATATAATCGGCTCTTGTCACTATATTAAAGTTGACGGGAAATATTATCCGGTTGATTCTAATCCTAATTGCTTTGATAAGTGCTTTGAGGTTTGTGATAATGACCCGATAAAACTTGCGCACGTTTATTACGCGCCATTTTGTGAGTATATAAGAAAGAGAAAGCCTGATATAGTTGGGCACTTTGATTTAATAACCAAGTTTGATGAAGAAAAGCGTGCTTTTTTAGGAAGTGGGGAATACCTTGCTGTTTCTGAAAAGTATTTAGAGTCAATTCTTGGCGTGGGAAGTTTATTCGAAATTAACACGGGTGCAATGGCAAGGGGATATAGAAAGTCCCCCTATCCATACGACAATTTATTATACGCTATTATGAAAAACGGAAACGGAATAGTTTTGGGATCTGATAGCCATAATCCTGAGAATTTGACGTTTGCTTTTAAGGAAACAATTAAATTCTTAAAAGAATTCGGGTTTAGATACGTTTACGCGTTAAAAGAAGGAAAATTTGTTAAGGAATATATTTAGTACAAAAAAAGGAGAAAAATTATGTTAGACGTTTTTGCATTAAAGGATTTCACTTTCCCAAAAGATTTTTTCTGGGGTTCTGGTTATGCGGGTCACCAAGTTGAAGGTAACAATATTCACACCAACAGATGGCGCATGGAAACGGAAGGAAACTGGAACGAAAAATCTGGGCTTGCTTGCAACAGCTATGAATTATACGACACCGACTTTGCTCTTGCAAAAGAACTTGGTCACCAAGCGTTTAGAACCAGCGTTGAATGGAGCAGAATTGAGCCTAGCGAAGGTGAATTTATTCAAGAAGAAATAGAACATTACGTTAAGCAGTTTGCAGATATGAAGGCAAAGGGATTAAAAGTTTTCTGTACTCTCGTTCACATTGCTTTCCCAGAGTGGTTTTCTAAAATCGGCAGTTTTTCTAAAGTAGAAAATCTTAAATATTTTGAAAGATATTGCGAATTAATCGTTCCACGTCTTGCGCCTTACGTTGACTATTGGAACGTTTTGAATGAACATAACTTGGTTGGGGATCTAGACTACAAACTTCACTCTGTCTTGTTCCACGCAAGGGGATATCACGTTATAAAGAAATATTCTAAAGCGCCCGTAAGCACGGCTCACGCTCTCGTATATTGCCATCCTTATCGTCCACACGACCAATGGGATAAAATGATAACTCAATATCAAGATATGTGCAACAACGAGTTCTTCTTCCACGCAATTAGAACGGGTGAAATAGTTTTCCCTTATAGAGACGTTATTATTGATAAGGACGTTAAGGATTCTTGCGACTACTGGTCTGTTAACACTTACGTTAGAAGAATTTGCGATTCTAGAAAAGCGAACGGCTTAGGGCAAAGATACGACTTTGCAAAGAGAGATTTTATTGATATTCCTTTCTATCTTGCAGAGTTTAACCCAGAGTGCGTTATTGCAAACCTTTCTAGGCTCACAGATAAGCCTGTTATCATAACCGAAAACGGTTTCTCGGGCGACGACGATAGATTCCGTATCGTTTGGCTTTCTCTATACCTTTCTGCGCTTGCAGAGGCTATTAGAATGGGTGTTGACGTTAAGGGATATCTATACTGGTCGTTTATCGATAACTATGAGTGGACTTCTTTCTTGCCACGTTTTGGCTTGGTTGATTGCAACTTTAAGACCTTTGAAAGAAAACCAAAGCCAAGTGCTTATTTCTATAAAGAGATTATCGAAAACAACGGCTTTAATCAAGATATCTTGAGAAAATATTTAACTGAAATTCCTACTATCAAAGACGGAAGAAAGAATTAAAAAATAAAACCGCAGTCACAGTTGACTGCGGTTTTTTGTTTGTTTTCGTTTACTTTCTATCCTTAATAACTTTTGCTGGAACGCCTACTGCGACTTTGTACGGGGGGATAGGCTTAACTACAACCGACCCTGCGCCTATAACCGATCCATCACCTATAGAGCCAGAATACATAACCGAAACGTTCATTCCAAGATAGCAATCTTTTCCTATCGTAACCTTTTCGCAATTTCCACCTTGGCGAATAATCATTTCGTTAGGGTCTGGGAATTTGTGCGAATAGGGGGTGATGGTTATGTTTTGAGCAAGCAAGGAAAATTCACCTATTTCAAGTCCAACGTGACCAAACAGGCTAGTGCCCGTGCCGATATAAACGTTGTTTGCAATATTAACGTAGCCGTCGTTAGGGCGCTCTGTGTCGATTAAAACGTTTTCTTTTAGCGTGGTGTTGTCCATTATGGTTATACCTTTTTCGCCACGCGCAATAAGTGTAACGCCGTCACAAACACGAACGTTGTTGCCAAGTGAAATAAATTGTGGGTTTGTTATCTTAACCCCAACGCCTATGTGAGTGTTTTCGCCCATACTTTTAAGCACGCTCTTGTAATACTCGTCGCGCGCCTTTTGCGCATATTCGCTAGGGTCGTTCATTACAACCGTTTTATAAAAACTTTCTTTTTGTTCTGCAGTTAAATTTTCAAACAAGTTAGTAAAATAATTGCTCATAACAATTCCTTGCACGTTAATCAATTTGATTATATTTTAACACAAAATTTTAACTAAAAAATGTATTAAAGCCGTAAAAATATGGAGAAGAGTACTCAAAAAGGTTAACCGAAAAGTTAACCTTTTAGTTTTATTTAATAAACATAACGAAAGAGTCTGGGGAAATGTTGCCAAGGTTAAGTCTTAGGAAAAGTCTATCATCTTTAGCAAGCATTTGCTTGTGTTTTCCAACTCTATTGATTGCAAAGCGGAACACTTCCACTTCGTCCATATTTAAGTCGCGTCTGTTAAACGACATGGTGAAAATTTCTGCATTTTCCACTCTTTCAAAATCACACTTAATTGCCTCTTTGCGCTTTTCAAAGACAATGTCTGAAAAACTATATAGTTGTTGTTCGCTCATCCAAACCTTTGCTTTTCCTATAGAGAAGGGGGCTGACGGGTGGAACATTCTAAATTCAGGCTTAATTGCCAAGGTATCGTTTTCGCTATCCTTTAATGTAAACTTAAATGTTAGCATTTGGTCTTTTTCGGCAATCTGCATAGAGGTTAAATCAGATTCGCTACCGTCCTCGTTAAAAAAGTACATAGGCGTAGCGTCACATATTTCGCCTTGGTGTATTTTATAACAAACGCTTTTTTCTTCTTCCCCACAATAAAAGGCAAGTGGTTTAAGTCCCTTTTTAATGCGCTCTTCAACTTCAACGAACTCTGTTTTAAGAAGCTCTTTTAAGCTGTCAATTCTCCAAAGCAATTTTTCCTTAAAGAACTTAAATCCGTTTGCTTCTGACATATATCCAAGATAAGGATATTTTTCGCAGAGTGGGATAAGAGCGGTGCTGTTTTCGATTTCTTCGTTCACTATTTCTTTCATTTGAGAAAGAATTTTTATCGTGTCGCCTTTTTCTAGTCCCAAAAGGCGTCTTAATTGATAGAAACGAATATTGTTGTTTCCACTATCAATAAGAATTTGCATAGCCTTGGCAACAACCTTTTGGTCAATGCAAGGCAAAAATTCGTTGTCGCTTACTTTGTTTAGAGAACTCATTCCGTCATTCCAAAGTTTTCTCATAATAGAAGAAAGCTCTACTGCCTCGTCAAGAGAGTGTCCGTCAAGAAGCGCTTCGCCTATGCGGTCGCTATCGACGGGCTCTATATACTTCCAACTGCTTGGCATAGGAAGGTCAACGGGTTTAAGGTGTAAGGGGCGTGCAGGTGCATCCGTAAACGGACAAAACCAAGTGAATGCTTTGTTTAGTGGAATGTTTTTGTAACTCTCTTCAAAGTTCTCCCACGCGTCAGCAACGCGTTCTGCGTCGCTACACCAATACTTTTTAGCAAGGTCAATAAGGAAGTCGCGCTTGTTTTCAAAGAACGGCTCAAAGGCAAGTTCGCAAGCAGCCTTGTTCATTAATCCGGGGTAGTTGCCAAAGTACCAACAAAGTAGTGCGCCGGAAATTCCTTGCTCGCGCATTGCTTTAAACTTATCGTATAAAATACCGGGGGCTGGAACGTATGGTACGGAAGAAAAATCAAAAGAAGTGCAAATTTGTAGTTTTGCATAAGTCTTAATTCCCTTTCTCTTGTTCACTTCTAGAGAATCGGTTATGATTTTTCCAGGTCCAACGTATGCAAGCCAATAATCGTAAAGAGTGCGTTCTCTGCCAAGTTGCATACATTTTCCAGCATCTTCAAAGTTTTGCATGTGGATAACGGATGGATCGCGCCTTTCAAGAGAATCAAGGAAATTTTCTCTATCCCAGCCACGTTGAGCATAAGTCCAACTGATAAACTCTGCGTGTGGTGCAACTTCTTTCATAACGTCTGCAAACATTTTTTCTGTTGCAGCAAGCGTTGCTCCGCGCGTGCCGTATTTTTCTTTACATCTTGGGCAATCGAAAATAACGGTAGAGCCACAACCAGACAACGCTTCGCCTGTCGTGATGTTGATAAACCCTGCAAGGTGGGGTACTGCTTCAAATAAGCGGGTTATTGACTCTCTAATATACCCTTCAAACTCTGGCGTGCTAGTGCAGAAAAGTCTTAATTTTCCACCCCAAGCCGTTCCACCGTGAAGTTCGGTACGCTTTTCTAGCGCTGGGTTTCTATACGTAGATGCAGGCTCTACTGAGAAAATATAAATTCCTATACCGTATTTACGGCATCTTTCTGAAATTGCTTTTAGTTTTTTAAGTCTTCTTTCAGAATCTTCGCCAAACTCTGGGAAAATGTCGCTCTTTAAAATATCGCGGAAGTTTGCGCCTATCCATAGTCCGTTAATTCCGTCGTGCATTAGGCGGTTTAAGTATGCTTCTGGATAATAGTCCACGTTGTCGTCTTCTAATTCGTTTAACATGCCGTGGTTGTCGTTATGGCTTGGTGGCGCGTAAACACAGCGAGAAATACGCGTTTTTAGGAAGGGGTGGCGGCAAATCGTTTTCTTTTCAAGATAAGCCCCACCGTTAGATATCATCAAATCTTCTATGAAAATAAGGGCACGACGGACACCTTCCGTATCTTGTGCGCCGACGATAATACTATTTTCGTCAACCGTTATAGTATAAGCCTCTTTACATTCGGTTTCTTTATATACGGTAGATAAAGTAATTCCTTCGCCTTCTTTTATAGAAGAGCTTTTCATAAACTCTCTAAAATCTGCGTAAGAAGTTTCAAGCAGTCCTTCTGGATCTGGGAAAGAAAAATCTAGGTTTAGAGAAGAAATAAAAATTTCGTTTTCTTTTTTCGCCCTTTTATTCCAAGATTTAGGCGCGCTTTCGTGCATAGGGCGTGTTAAATCCTTGATAAACGCTTTTTTGGGTTGTTTGTTTATAAACGGGTCTTCAAACTGATAATATCTCATACTGCACCTCTATTTTTTTCACAAATAAGTATAATATAAAAATCAAATAAATTCAATACAAAAAATAAAAATAATAGGGTAAAAAATTTTTTTGTTAAAAAAGCAAATTACAACGCAATAAAAAGGGAAATATCAAACTTTTTAGTTGCTTTTAACCAGTCGTTATGATAATATTTTATTGAGCAAAGTTTTTGGAGGTCGTTATGGTAAAATTTTTAGTTGTTAGACACGGATTTAGTGTGTCGAATAAAGACAAAACGTTTACCGGACACGACGATATCGATTTATCTGAACTAGGCTACGTGCAAGCAGAATTAGTTTCTGACTACATATTGAAAAATTTGCACGTTGATGAGATTTATTCTAGCGACCTTTGTAGAGCATATCACACCATAGAAAAAGTTGCGAAAGTGCTGAAAAAAGAAATAAAAATGGATGCTGATTTAAGAGAGCTTTACTGCGGGAAATGGCAGGGGGTTGCAGTTTTTAAAGTTGCAGAACTTTATCCAGAAGATTACAAGCATTGGCAAACGTTTGATAGTAAGATTAAACCTACTGGTGGGGAATCTATGCTAGAACTTCGTGAAAGAGCAAACCGTGCTTTTGAAAGAATGGCAAAAGAAAACGAAGGAAAAACGGTGCTAGTCGCAACGCACGGTGGGGTTATAAGAATGATGCAAACGCTTTGGAACAACGTGCCGGACGATAAATGGTCTGAAATGGGTTGGACAACCAATGCGTCGATAACCACGGTTATTTATGATGGAAACGAAAGAAAGGTTATAAAAGAAAGTTTTGATGATTTTTTGGGCAACATTAAAACTGAAGTGCCAAAAGGTATGTAAATAAAACAAAAAGGGTAATTAAAAAAACTATTTATCACAAATTCCCCTTTTAATATTGACTAAAAGTCAAAAAAATATTATAATAAATGCGATTTATTTTATAAAGAGGGCAAAATGAAAGCAATTGTTAACGCAATCGTCGTTATGAAAGATTATATTATTCCAAACGGCGTTATAGTTTTAGATAAAGATGAAATAGTTGCAGTTGGCAAGGCAAAGGACGTTGCTATTCCAAGTGGTGCAGAGATAATTGATGCGGAAAATTTATACGTTGGACCGGGGCTTATCGATATTCACACTCACGCTGCCGACAATAAATGGATTTACGAGCAACCAGAAGAAACGTCGCGCTATCTATTAGAGCACGGCGTAACGGGTGTTTTGCCTGCACTATACAACAACCTTAAAAAGCAAGATTATTTAGATGCAATCGACAATATTTTATCGGCAAAGGACAATGGAAAGTTTGACAACTTTGTTGGGTTTTATATGGAAGGGCCATACCTTTCTCCAAACTTCGGTTGCGAACGCGATAAAAACGTTTGGAAGGATGCTATCGTTCACGACGAGTATATCGACATAGTTAAAAGAGCAAAGGACCACGCTAAAGTTTGGTGTATCGCGCCAGAAAGAGAAGGTGCTGAAAAGTTCTGTCAAGAAGTTAAGGAAATTATTCCTAATATCGTGTTTGCAGTTGCGCATAGCGAGGCAACGCCAGAACAAGTGGAAAAGCTTATGCCATACGGGTTAAAGATAGCAACCCACCACACCAACGCAACGGGAACAATTCCACACTATTCAGAGTGCCGTGGCGTTTGTGTTGACGAGGCTGTTAACTACAACAAAGAAATTTATGCAGAAATGATTTCGGATAGAATGGGAATTCACGTTCTTCCATATATGCAAAGATTAGTTCGCAAGATTAAGGGGGACGATAGGTTAATTCTTATTGCCGACCAGTTCGTTTGCGACGGGCCTATTCCAGAAGGTTTTGAAGAGGCAACCGACCTACATTTTGATAATGCGGGGGAAATTGCCGGTTCTGGACTAACTCTTGATATCGCGTGTGGAAACGTTATGGTGCACACGGGGTGTTCAGTTTGCGATGCGTTTAAGTTTGGTTCACTCAACCCAGCGCGCGCACTAAATTTGGCAAAAGTTGGTTATATAGCGCAAGGTAACAAAGCAAACCTAGTGTTTGTAGACCAGTTTTTTAATGTAAAAAAAGTTATATTTAAAGGAGAACAAATATGAGCAAAATTTTTGACCCGGCAACGACCTTCAAGTTTACGCCTGCAGACTTCGTTCCGTTCAAAGACAGAGAAATCTGTGAAAAACTTCGCAAAATAAGCGGAACTGATTTGGAAAAGCACACCAAGGCTGATCAACACCCTGAATTCAACATCAAGGTTATGATGAACCCACACCCTGTGCTTATCGCAACGCTTTTTTCTAGAATTAAAGAAGCATCTGAAAAAGGAAAGAAAATTACCTTAATCCTTGGTAACCCAGAACCAGATACTTATATTCCACTTGCACAACTTATCAACTACTTCAAAGTTGATTGCCGCAACGTTCATCTTTTCGCTATGGACGAATGGGCAGACCAAGATGGAAACATTGCCCCAGAAACCTATCAAGCAGGTTTTGCACACCCAATGCTTAAATATTTGGTATACCAAATTGATGAAAAACTTCGTATGCCATTAGAAAACGTACACTATCCTACCACCAAGAATATCGGTAGCTATTCAGATATGATTACCGATTGTGGCGAAGGCGGTGCAGATATCTGTTCTTCTTCTCCAGGTTGGACTGGTCACATGGCGTTTATCGATCCTGTTCAAGATTTCTTCCCAGAAGGATTCGACGGATCTAAAGAACCTACCAAGGCTCAAATTGACGAATGGCTCAACATGAAGGCTAGAATTGTTAACCTTCACCCATTGACCGTTGCTCAAAACTCTTTGCACGGTGTATTCGGACAATCTGGTTATATTGCAGACGTTCCACCAAAAGCAGCAACTATCGGACCTATCGACGTTAAGAACGCAAGAGAAAGAATTGAAGTTCACGCACTTTTAACTAATGCAACCTTCTCTTCATGGCAAAGAATGACCTCTCGTTTAGTTCTTCACGGACCTGTAACCCCACTCATTCCATCATCAATGCTTCAACTTATGAAGACTCAAGTTCTCGTTTCAGACGAACTTGCAGCACCATTTGATTGCTGGGAAAAAGTAGGCTATTAATCTTTAAACTTTTTCGCTTCAACTCGATTGATTTTGACGGAAAACTACTGCGCATTACTTCGTGTTTTTTTCAGTTACGTACTTTACAAGTACGCGTCTTCAAAAGAACACTCGTCCTGCTTGCATTTTTCTCGTCAAAACACTTCGTTAATCAATTGCGTTTCGCTCAAAAGTTTTATATTGTAAAACAAGCCCCTAATACAAAGCGATATTAGGGGTTAGTTATTTTAAACGGAAAACTACTGCGATATACTGCGTTAACACCGCTCGGCAATATGTATACTATTGCCTTCGGGTGTTGCCTTGTCTATCTTGCATTTTTCTCGTCAAAGCACGTTCGTTAATCAATCGCGTTTTGCTCAAAAGTTTATAAAAAAGTAAAAAGATAAACCCTTGATACAGCGCTGTATCAAGGGTTTTTATTTATATTTTTAAGGTGTGACTAACTAATTTTTCGCCTTCATAAACAAGGGTTAAATTAAAAAATTTGCTTTCCTTTTCTAAAAGTTCAAAAAAGATTTTATCGCCTTGCCAAATAGGAAGATTATAAACGTCCTCTTTTTTTATCCAAACTAATTCGCCTTCGTTACAATTTTTGTTTAGCGTGCCGTTAAAATCGCTAGTAGTAAAAAGGTGCATTTTTTCCGTGCCGTATTCGTTTGAAACAAAGGTCACTATCCCGCGATAGAGCAGGTTAAAAGCGGTTAAACCCGTTTCCTCTTTTATTTCACGGACGGCGCAATCAAGTGGCGTTTCGTTTTCTTCTAGTTTTCCACCTATGCCAACATATTTATCCTTATTCATATCATTTTGTTTTTTTACGCGGTGCATCATTAGATATGCACCGTTTTTTTCGATATAACAAAGGGTGGTGTCTTTTAATATTTTTTCCTTATTCATAATTTTATTATATCAAATTGTGAGAGCATTTTGCAATAGTTTTATTAAAATACAAATTTTGCTTAAATAAAAACAATATTTTAAAAGACAAAATTAAAAAAATACTTGACTATGAACGTCTTTTGTGGGAAAATTAAAAAAACTAAACAAGAGGGTCATAATGAAAATTTATCTCATTGCCGACATAGAAGGCACTTGTGGGTTTACAAATATAGAAGAAGGGGAACAAGGCACTGCGCTATACCCTTATTTTTGCAAGCAAATGACAAAGGAAGTTGCTAGTGCGTGCGAAAGCGCGCTAGTAAACGGCGCAAAAGAAATATTAGTCCACGATGCACACGGTTGCTCTAGGAATATAATTCCAGATATTTTGCCAAAAGAAGTTAGACTTATGCGCCAAGCGGGTGGAGATCCATACGCAATGTTATCCGGCGCTGACAAAGAAGAGTTTGACGCCGTTTTTATGACGGGGTTTCATGCGCCTGCTAGTAGCAATGGAAGTCCCGTTTCTCACACCTTTAATAGGCAAACAACGGCTATATATCTAAACGGAGAGCCTTTGAGTGAGTTTGTTTACGACGCTTATTCTGCATCAAGTTTAAACTTGCCCGTTCCTTTCGTTAGTGGGGATAAGGCTGTGTGCGAAATAGCCAAAAAACTTATACCAAATATAACGGCTGTTCCAACCGTAGAGGGGTTTGGTGCTGGTAGTCTTTCTATGCATCCAAATAAAGCGCTAGATAATATTTGGGAAGGTGTTAAAAAGGCTTTGAGTGGCGATTGGCAAAGTTGCAAGGCTGTTTTGCCAAAGCAATTTAATCTTCGCGTTTGCTATTTAAAGCACCAAGACGCTTATTATAATAGTTTCTATCCCGGAGTAAAGCAAATTAACGATACTACCATAGAGTTTAACACGGATACTTGGTTTGAAGTTCTTCGTGCCGTACACTATATATTAAAGTGAGGTTG
>JAZRMS010000047.1:0-2536 GCA_045647825.1 Christensenellaceae bacterium | reverse complement strand
AACCGTGTGCAATCTTCTTGCCCCGATATCTTCTCTAGTGGTGTTCATATCTTCTGCAATTCTTGCTATCTCTGAAATTGCTTCGTCGGTAAACTTAAGGTCAATTCCGTCTACTTTTAAAAGTGTTGCATATTGCAAGGTTATTGCGTTTCTTGGCGTGGTTAAAATATCTATAAAGTCTTGTTGTGTTAAACTTTGAAGTTCAACAAGTATAGGAAACCTTCCTTGTAGTTCTGGGATAAGATCGCTCACCTTTGAAACGTGGAAAGCACCTGCCGCTATAAATAAAATATAGTCGGTTTTTATAGCGCCGTATTTGGTCATTACCGTTGAGCCTTCTACTATCGGAAGAATATCTCTTTGAACTCCTTCTCTTGAAACGTCTTGTCCGCCACTCTTTGAGCCTTTTGCAGCGATTTTATCTATTTCGTCAATAAATATAATCCCTTCGTTTTCCGCTCTTCTTATAGCCTCTTCGTTGACAGAATCTTTATCGATTAGCTTGTCTGCCTCTTCGTCTATCAAGAGTTTTCTTGCCTCTCTAACCGTCATTTTTCTCTTCTTTTTCTTCTTTGGCATCATATCGCCAAAAATACTGCCGATACTAATTTCTGCCCCGCCCGGAACTAATTCCATAGGCTTTGGAACGTCGGTCAATTCAATTTCTATAAGTTCGTTATTATAGTAGCCTTTCTTTAAGCCTTCTAAAATATTCTTTTCAAAAATATCTTGTGGCGTTTCGCCTCTATCCGTTTTTCTTATTTCAGCAAGGATTTTGGCAAGTTTATTATCTACAGTTGCCCCTGCTTTTTCATAAACTTTGTTAAAGCGCTCTTCCTTTACTAATCTAACTGCACATTCAACAAGGTCGCGAATCATTGACTCAACGTCACGCCCAACGTATCCTACTTCGGTATATTTTGTAGCCTCTACTTTAATAAAAGGTGCGCCGACAAGCTTTGCAAGTCTTCTTGCAATTTCAGTTTTACCAACGCCGGTAGGTCCTTTCATAATAATGTTCTTTGGCGTGATTTCTTCCATTTCTTGTGGGGTAAGCATACTTCTTCTATATCTATTGCGAAGGGCTATTGCAACTGCCTTTTTTGCATGGCTTTGACCAATTATATATTTATCTAATTCTTCTACTATACGCTTTGGACTTAAATTCATACTCTTCTCTCCTTATAAAGTTTCACAAGTGATATGGTCGTTAGTGAAAACGCAAATTTCACTAGCGATTTTAAGTGCCTTTTTAGCAATATCTTCTGCAGAATAATCTGTTTCTTGCGTCAATGCGCGCGCTGCTGCAAGCGCATAGTTTCCACCACTACCGATTGCGCAAACTCCACCATCCGGTTCAATTACTTCGCCAGAACCAGAAACGATTAGCAAGGTATCCTTATCAGCAGTAATTAGCATTGCTTCTAGCTTTCTGCCCATTTTATCGTTTCTCCAAAGTTCTGCAAGTTCGACGGCACTTCTCATAAGGTTTCCAGAATATTTGTTGAGCATTTCTTCAAACCTTTCTGAAAGAGTAAACGCGTCTGAAACAGAGCCTGCAAAGCCCATTATAACTTGTCCACCGTAAATGCGTCTTACCTTTACGGCGCTGTTTTTGAAAATTACTGATTGAGAAAGGGTAACTTGTCCGTCACCTGCTATTGCAGTTTTTCCACCCTTTTTAACGGCACAAATGGTCGTTCCCATAAATTCACTCATAGTTCCATCTCCTTCTTAAATTCTCTCACTCTTTCTAAACTTCTTATCGCCATAAGCTTTTTGCGCTCGGCTTTATCCCTTACTATCCTATCTAACGGTGGAAGTATTCCAAAGTTAGCGTTCATAGGCTCAAAGTCCTTGTTTTCGGTAGTTATGTATTTTGCCAAAGATCCTAAAACGGTATATTCGGATATCGTTTCATAACTTTGGTTCATCAACTTTTTAAGGCAATATATAGCAACCATTAATCCAGATGCCGCACTTTCAACGTAACCTTCAACACCCGTTATTTGACCCGCAAAGAAAACTTTTTGGTTGTTTTTTAACGAATAGTCTGCGTTCAATAATTTTGGGGCGTTTATAAAGGTGTTTTTGTGCATAACGCCATATCTAAAATATTCGGCGTTCTTTAATGCAGGGATAATTGAAAACACCCTTTTTTGCTCTGGAAAGGTTAGGTTTGTCTGAAATCCTATCATGTTATACATCTTGCCTTCTGCATCTTCTTTTCTAAGTTGCAAGCAAGCGTATGCCCATCTTCCCGTTTTTGGGTTAGTTAGTCCCGCTGGTTTTAACGGGCCGAATCTTAAAGTATCTAATCCCCTTGAC
Source organism: Christensenellaceae bacterium (assembly GCA_045647825.1). Lineage (GTDB taxonomy): Bacteria > Bacillota > Clostridia > Christensenellales > Borkfalkiaceae > UBA1259. Next base: position 208 of record JAZRMS010000047.1, on the reverse strand, counting down.
GCCATAATTTCAACAGGCATACAACCTTCAAAAACGTTTGCAGTTTCAAAATCGTGCAATTTTGCTCTCTCTGCTTTGGTCAACGCGTCGATAAATTCAAGGTATTCTTCTTTATTCATTGGGCAGTTAATATGGTCGCCGTTTCCCGTATCGTATCTGTCCCCGAAAAATGCGTTTTCCATATCTATACTTTCAAAATCGATTATTG
>JAZRMS010000046.1:0-2427 GCA_045647825.1 Christensenellaceae bacterium | reverse complement strand
GAGGACGTTGATAAGGTTGCTGCAGCGCTCATTTCTTTGGGCGTAGAGGCAGGTCATCACGTTGCTATTTGGGCTACTAACGTTCCTCAATGGTTTTTAACCTTTTGGGCAACGGTAAAAATCGGTGCAGTTCTTGTAACTGTGAACACGGCTTATAAAATTCACGAGGCGGAATATCTTTTAAGACAATCTGACACGCACACGCTAGTTATGATTGATAGTTGCAAAGACTCTAATTATAAAGAAATTATTGAAGAACTTTGCCCAGAATTAAAAGAAATTGCACCTGGAAATCCATTATATTCAAAAAAACTTCCTTTCTTGCGCAACGTAATTACCGTTGGGTTTGATATGGATGGTTGTCTTGAATGGAAAGATTTTATGAAACGCTCTTCACTAGTTCCAAACGAAGAGGTTAGAAGACGCGCATCTAAAGTAAAAGCAGACGACGTTTGTAATATGCAATACACGTCTGGAACGACGGGATTTCCTAAAGGCGTTATGCTAACGCATAGAAATATTGTTAACAACGGCAAAATTATCGGCGACAGAATGGATATTTCAACTGCCGATAGAATGATGATTCAAGTTCCTATGTTCCATTGCTTTGGAATGGTTCTTTCTATGACTAATATGATGACGCATGGTGGAACGATATGTCCAATGCCGTATTTTTCGCCAAAGTCGTCGCTTGCTTGTATAAATGATGAGAAAATCACTTGTTTTAACGGCGTTCCAACAATGTTTATTGCAATGTTCAATCATTCTGACTTTGCTAAAACGGATTTTTCTCATATTAGAACGGGAATTATGGCAGGTGCAAACTGTCCGCCCGATTTAATGCGCCGTGCGGCTGATGAAATGAATATGAAAGAAATTATCAGCGTATATGGTCAAACAGAGGCGTCGCCAGGTTGTACTATGGGCGAAGTTAACGAGGATTTAGATCACCGCGTTGAAACTGTTGGAGGTGCTTTCCCTGGTGTTGAGTGTAAAATTATTGACCCTGAAACGGGAGAAGAATTGCCAGACGGACAAAACGGCGAATTCGTTGCGCGTGGCTATAACATAATGAAAGGTTATTATAAAATGCCAAAAGCAACCGAGCAAACTATTGATGCAGATGGTTGGCTACATAGTGGCGATATTTGTTGTCGCACACCAGACGGATATTATAAGGTAACCGGAAGATTAAAGGATATGATTATCCGTGGTGGAGAGAACTTGTATCCAAGAGAAATAGAAGAGTTTTATTTAACTCACCAAAAAATTAGAGACGTTCAAGTGGTTGGTGTTCCAGACGCTAGATACGGAGAAGAGGCTTGCGCATATATAATCCTTAAAAAGGGAGAGCAATCTTCTGAAGAAGAAATGCGTGAATACGGCAACGCTCACATGGCAAAGCACAAAGTTCCAAGGTATTTTGTTTTTGTTAACGAATTCCCAATGAACGCTGCTGGTAAAATTCTCAAATACAAAATGAGAGAAGACGCAATAGAAAAGTTAAAAATTCAATCAAAATAATGAGGTTGTGTTATGGAAATTAAAATTAATAAGTCAAAAAATCTTAAAGAAAAACCAGATTTTTCTAAACTCGGTTTCGGCAAATTCTTTACCGACCACATGTTCGTTATGGAATATAACGATAAGGAAGGCTGGCACGATGCTAGAATAGTACCTTTTGATTATATTCCAATTCATCCTGCTTCAACCGTACTTCATTACGGCGCAGAAATTTTCGAAGGTATGAAAGCCTATAGAACGGCAGACGGATATCAAATGTTCCGCCCTATCGAAAACATTAAGAGAATGAACGATTCTGCAGAAAGACTTTGTCTTCCTACTTTAGACGAAGAGTTTACGTTAAAAGCTCTTGAAACTCTCATCACTCTTGAATACGACTGGATTCCAAATCTTGAAGGAACTTCTCTTTATATCCGTCCGTTTATGTTTGGTAACGACGAATCTTTGGGTGTTCACGCAGTTCATAATGCAACTTTCGTTATCATCTTGTCACCAGTTGGCAGTTATTATGCAGAGGGAATTAACCCTGTTAAAATTAGTATCGAAAGTGAAGACGTTAGAGCAGTTCGCGGTGGTACAGGCTATGCAAAATGCGGTGGTAACTACGCAGCAAGCTTGAGAGCTGGAAAGAGAGCGGCTGAAAAGGGATTTACTCAAGTTTTATGGCTTGACGGCGTTGAAAGAAAATATATTGAAGAAGTTGGTGCAATGAACGTTATGTTCAAAATCGACGGAGAAATTGCAACGCCAGAACTAACAGGTTCAGTTCTTCCTGGTATCACTAGAAAGTCTTGCTTGCAAATTCTTAAAGAATGGGGATATAAAGTTTCTGAAAGACTTATTTCTGTTGACGAGCTACTTTCTGCTGCACAAAGTGGAAAACTTGAAGAAGCGTGGGGAACA
>JAZRMS010000045.1:0-3594 GCA_045647825.1 Christensenellaceae bacterium | reverse complement strand
TAATCCACCCCATCTTCATCAAAATCGTATGGACTATCATCAGTTAAAACACCATCGTGAGAGGTTGTTGCAAACAAATGGTGATAGAAAGCATAATCACCAAGCGAACTTGCATAATTACTTTTTCTAAAATCATTGTCTGTTAAATCCACGGATTTTATCCTTATTTCCGTTCTTTTAGATAGTGGAATATATTGTAACCATGGCACGGGAACCGCGTGCATACGCCCATCACCACCAAAAACAGGGATAAAATCCACCCTTCTAATCGTTTTATATGAATTAGCAAAAACGTCTACAACGTCAACATCTTTCTCTTTCCTTATAAATTGAGTTTTATAAATAACGTTAGTTCTTGTTGCTGGGTGCATAAGGGCTTTTCCAAGCCTATTTGCAAGAATTTCCGTTTCTCTTGCCGTGTAATTTCTGGCGTAACTACTTCTATATTCGTATTCAGATGGTTTTGTTTGTTGATATAAAGGTATGGACAACAATGGCGCTAAATCAAAATAAAAACTTTTAAAATACTCTTCGTTAAATTTTATGAAAATATTTTTGCATTGATCAACGTCATGCGTAGCAAATTTATGTGCCGAAGTATCCATGTCCCAAAATTGAGAATGTTCTGAAACAACGTAGTTTAGCGACTTTCTCTTATAGAAATCAAAATCGTCACCATAAGGCGAGCCACCTTTGATTATATTTAGCATGTTTTTTTGAGCAAGTGGTGTAAACAACAATCTAAACTGCACTTCGTTATCTCTATCTAATGCACCAAACAACGCATCAAATTGTTCATTACCCATTTCAGTAAATCCACTAGCAACGTTTTTCGCAGTCTTTTGGCGAATTTTCTTAATACGCGATTTTACTTTTGATGCTAATTGCTTTTCATTCCACTTTTCTGCGTGTGATTTAGTGTGAGAAAAGGATAAATCGGGCGCGGCATCATTGCCATAAACACAGGTTGTTAACACGTCGTAAAATGGTTTTGGTTTAACCACGTGCGCGTGCAATACTTGGGTGTGCCTTCTCGTAACGGTATTCCCTTTTGAATCGCGATGATACGTCGTCCAAGAAATAGTAAGCATTCCCGTATACGTTTGAGAACCTATTCTATGCTTTAACGTTCTCTCAAAAATATATGGATTATTAGAAATCTCGCCAGACAAAACGTTTAATGTTGACGTGTCTGAATTATATTCTTCTGCTAAACCATATTTGCTATTCATATAATCAAATCTGCGCAAATCAAATCTTTTGTCAATAACAATTTCCGGCACGGTTTTTCTGATAAGATCTGCCGTCATTTCACTATCGAATAAAACGTTTAAAGGTTGCGTTTGTGATAATGCCAAGTTGTAAATTTCTTTAGCTTTAACATTTAGCGATGCAATGCGCTGTTTTAATAATTTTATTTTCTTATTCAGTAATGCAAATATTAGCACTAATGAAACAATCGCTAAAACAATAGGAACAGAAATTAACACAGCGTCTTGAATACTTATTCCATAAAACAAGACAAAGCAAGATATAATTGTTACTATAATAAGCAAAACACGGAAAAATTTATATAAACTTAAAGATTTGTTCTGTTTTCTTATATCTTCAACAAGGTTTTTGTGCTGTTTAACCGTTTTTCTATTTTCTTCAACGTCAACACTAGATTCTTTTAACAACTTGTCAAAAAGCATTTCTGCATTTTTATTAAATTGTTCTTTATAATATTCGTTATAACCCTTCACGGGTTCAAGCAAGTAGTCGTTATTAATAATACACCTCTAATTTTTCCTACTAATATTATATATCCATAACCAAACAATGTCAATATTAAATATAATTTTTTATCCAAAATAAAAGAGCGCAACGATTTGTTGCGCTCTAATTTTTTTTAATTGATTAAATAACCAAAACACCAAATTGATCAAGCAATCCTGTAACCAAAATTGCAAGTATAAATATCGGTGCAACGTATTTAACAATAACGTTATAATAAACTAACAAAGGTTTATTTTTATCAATACCTATTTCTTTTGGAAGTATTGATTTTTCAATAAACCATCCAGCAAACACACAAGTTATTATTGCAACAATCGGTAAAAGAACATTATTAGCTAGCATATCAAACGTGTCTAAAATATCCTTACCAAGTATTGTAACACCACTTAAAACACCATACCCTAGCGAAGAAAGAGTGCCTAGCACGAATATTATGCTAAATACTATAATACATGCTGTTACACGTTTCATTCTTCCGCCTTCACATAAAACGGCAACGATTGATTCTACAAGAGAAACGGAAGACGTTATTGCCGCAAAAAATACCAACATGAAAAATACAATTCCTATTATTCTTCCACCTGGTAACGCGTTAAACACGTTTGCAATATGTATAAACATTAGTTTTGGACCATCATTACTTAAAGCACCTTGTGGATCTGGCGCAAATGCAAATACTGCAGGTATTATTATTAAAGATGCAATTATTGCAAATATACTATCAAATGAAGTTATTTGAACGGCAGATGATTTTATACTAACGCTCTTTTTCATGTATGAGCCGTATGTTATCATTATACACATACCGATAGATAGCGAATAGAAAAGTTGACCAAGCGCGCCCAAAACAGTCTTGAAACTAAACTTTTCAAAGTCGGGAACAAACACGTAAGAAACACCCTCTATAGCACCATCTTGAAACAAAACGTATAACAATAAGAAAACAGCCAAAATAGCAAGTGCAGGCATAAGTATTTTGCTCATTTTTTCAATGCCTTTTTTAACGCCGAAAGCAACTATTACAAGCGTTACTATCGCAAAAATTAAAAAGCAAACTAAAGGTCCCCAAGTTGACGTTATAAAACCAAGGAAATAAGTTTCCGTGTTTGCACCAGCACCAACTAAACCTTCTGCACCTACTATAAACGACCAAGTGTAATCAACAACCCAACCACCTATTACGCAATAGTATGGGACAATTAGCGTAGGTACTATAACGCACAAATACCCAAACCACTTAAACTTCTTATTTAGTGAAGAAAAAGCACCGATAACACTCTTTCCAGTATTTCTGCCGATAGCAATTTCAACCATCATTAAAATCAATCCAAAAAATATAGCAAGTAAAACGTAGCACAAAATAAATATGCCACCACCATATTGAGCAGCCAAATATGGGAAACGCCACATGTTTCCAAGTCCAACTGCAGACCCAGATGCAGCTAATATAAAGCCAAGCTTTCCACTAAAACCTGCTCTTTTTTCAGAAGTAAATTCATTTATCTTTTCTTCCATTATAAACCTCTTATAATTTTGTTATTTCACTAACGATATTATCTAAATAGTCGCCATTAAAATCTTCAATATTTCCTTTATCAGAAAGACTTGCAAATTCAGGATTGATAGGAATCTTTGAAACGTTTTTAATACCAAACTCTTTTGCAGTATCATCAATTCTGCTCTTGCCAAAAACCTCAATCTTTTTCTTGCAATCTGGGCATTCTAAATAAGACATATTTTCAACAATACCAAGAACAGGAATATTCATTAAATTCGCCATCTTAACAGCTTTTCCAACAATCATAGAAACAAGTT
>JAZRMS010000044.1:0-10018 GCA_045647825.1 Christensenellaceae bacterium | reverse complement strand
ACTGCGAAAAAGAGCAAGGATACGACGAAGAGCAAGCAGAAAAAACAGGCTTGTTTGTAAGAGACGGATACGAACTTATAAAAATGCTTATAAAAGATTAACCCTAAAACCGTTTGGATTTTTCCAAGCGGCTTTATTTTTTTCGTTCTAGATAAATTTCTTTTCGCATATAGTTTTTAATGAAAAAACCAAAAGGGGAAAGAAAAATGAACGAAAAATTACAATATGCATCAATGCTAGAAATTCCCGTCAACACTTGTAACGTTACGGTTAGAACGGGAAAAGCGCGCAAAAAAAAGAAAAAAGTTGATGACGAACAAATTAAAAGCAAGCTCATAAGCAAGGTTAATGCAGAAGTAGAAGAAACGACTTTTATTCCTAAACAAGAAGAACCTATTCAAGAAGTAATACCGGAAATTGAAGAGATAGACAAAGTTCAAGAAGAGCAAAAAAACAGCCCAAAGAAAATGAAAAGTTTTTCGGTGATAGGTTTGCAAATAGCCGTTATAGGCATTTTAATCGCTACGATTTTTTTAACCAACGCTTTCTATCCCAAAAGTGGAATAAACGTTTTATTGAACGAAGTTTTTTCAGTCGAACAAGTTGATGAAATTGACACTAGAACTTATAAAGATTTTGCACCCGTGCTTGCAGTTGACGATAATATCCAAGTTGTATTAGACGGCGGAATGATTACTTTGACAGGAAAAAGTAGCGTTTATTGTCCTTGTGATGGAAAGGTTAGTTCTGTAGTTAAGGGCGAAGATGGAAAGTTTAGCATAACCGTTGAGCACAACAAAAATTTTAGCACCGTTTTATCCGGACTAGACAACGCTTTTTGCGCTCAAGGCGACAGCGTTTTCAGTAATATTCCCGTAGGGTTTATTAGAAACGGCGGTGCGCAAATGTGCTTTTACGGGGCAGAAGGGCAGATGATATCCGACTATCAATTACAAGGTAGTTCGGTCGTATGGGCGGTGTAAACTTATCCGTTCATCCTTTGTTTTTTGCGTTTAGTTTTTATTATGCACTAACGGGGAGATTTTTGACTTTCGTAATTTACACTATAACTGCCGTTGCGCACGAACTTGGTCATTCTTTGGTTGCCACTAACGCAGGGTATAAATTGAACAAAATAACGCTCATGCCGTTCGGTGCTGTGGTAAAAGGAGACATCGAAGGGCTTAAACTTAAAGATGAAATAAAAATTGCACTTGCAGGGCCACTTCTAAATTTTGCAATAGCGTTGTTCTTCGTTTCCTGTTGGTGGGTTTTCCCTGAAATCTATGCCTTTACCGTCGTTGTGGTAGAAGCAAATTTATCAATGGCGATATTCAACTTGTTGCCCGTTTTTCCACTAGACGGAGGAAGGGTGATAAACGCAACGTTAAAGAGTAAATTGAGAAAAAACGTGGCTAACGGAATTTGCAATGCGCTGTCTATTACTTTTTCGCTTGTTCTTGTGGTTTTGTTTATCGTTTCTTTGAGAAAAGGGGTGAATTTTTCTTTGTTGTTCTTTTCTGCGTTCGTTCTATTTGGCGCTTTTGGAAAGGCAAGGGAAAACGAATACGTTAGACTTTATAAATCCTTTTCACCAAAACGCCTTAAAAATGGGGTAGAAGTAAAAAGAATTGCCGTGGATAAAAGCGTTAAGCTTAAAAACATGATGAGTCTTTTTGATGAGAATAAGTTAAACGAAATAGACGTTTACGAAAAGGATAAAAAAATAACTTCACTTTCGTTTAGCAAAACGGTAGAATTATTAGAAAAGGGGGATTTATATTCCCCAATAAGCAAATATTTATGAAATAAAGCAAAAAAATCAAAGCCCGATTCGCAATATATTGTGGTCGGGTTTTTATATTAAATCTAAATGTGGAAAAGTGTAAAAAACGGGTTAAAAATGTTTAAAAACTTTAAAAAAACGCATAAAAAACTTGACATACAAAGTTATATTTGTTAAAATATATCAGCATCCCGTATCCGGGGTGTAATTTTTTGATGTTCGGAAGGTGCATTATGGCAGCAAAAGGCGCAAGAGCAAAGATAACTTTGGCTTGTACGGAATGTAAGCAAAGAAACTACGATACTTTTAAAAACAAGAAGAACGATACTGAAAGATTAGAAATGCAAAAGTATTGCAAGTTCTGCAAAAAGCATACCACTCACAAGGAAGCAAAATAATAGTATTATCATTTTTTAATCCGCAAACAACGTTTGGCGGAAAGGGGTAATAATGAAAGAAAAAAAGACGGTCGCAACCGGAGATTTCGTAGCAACGGATAACACGGCAAAAGCGGTAGAAAACAAAAAGTCAAACGACAAGGCAAAGAAAAAGAATAAAAAGCCAAACATTTTCAAAAGATTTTCTGCAAAGTGCAAAGACGTTATTTCAGAATTGAAAAAAGTGTCTTGGCCTACTTTTGGCAAGGTTGTAAAACAAACCGGCGTAGTTTTGGCAGTAGTTATCGTTTTCCTTGTTGTAATAACCGCGTTTGACACTGGGCTTGCAGAATTATTAGGTCTTTTAAATAAGGCGAAATAAGGAGTCGGTATGGCAGTAGAGCAAGCAAAGTGGTACGTTATTCATACTTATTCCGGCTATGAAGCAATGGTTAAGGATAGTTTGGAAAAACTCATCGAGAATAACAATTTGCAAGAAAACATTTTCGAGATAAAAATTCCAACCGAAGAAACCTTGGAAGAAAAGGCAAACGGAAAGAAAAAACTCGTTGAAAGGAAGAAATTCCCTTGCTACGTTTTCTTAAAGATGATATATTCTAACGACATTTGGTATTTGGTAACCAACACGAGGGGTGTAACGGGATTCGTTGGCCCTCAAGGAAGACCATTGCCTTTAACGGATGAAGAAGTTGCAAGAATGGCGTTAGAAGAAGTAGCGTTGAGCATTGACTTTGTAGTAGGCGACACGGTAACTATCGTGTCTGGTCCATTAGAATCGTTTAGCGGTGTAGTAACGTCGCTTACCGAAAGCACGCAAAAAGTTATGGTTAACGTTGAGATGTTCGGCAGAAAGACGGACGTTGAATTAGATTTCGTTCAAGTAAAAAAGGTTGCCGTTGAAAGTGCGGAAGAACCTATTGAACAAGCGTAATCAATAAACATTATAAATATATAAAGGCATCAATCGGCAAAGAGCCGTTTGAAATAGAGTGGGAGTTGTGTTAAATTTTTTACACTGGCGCAACGATATCACCACCAAATGGAGGAAACAATTATGGCAAAGAAAGTTACGGCTATCGTTAAATTGCAATTGCCCGCAGGCAAGGCAACACCCGGTCCGCCCGTAGGTTCAACTTTAGGTCCTCACGGTATTAACATCCCTGGATTTACTAAAGAATTCAACGCTAAAACTCAAGATCAGGCTGGTCTTATTATTCCGGTTGTAATGACCATTTATCAAGACCGTTCATTCACCTTTATCTTAAAAACGCCACCAGCACCAGTTCTAATCAAGAAAGCGTGCGGTATTGAAAGTGCGTCTGCAACCCCAAACAAGAACAAAGTTGCAAAGATAACCAAAGCACAGGTAGAAGAAATCGCTAAAATCAAAATGCCCGATCTTAACGCAAATACTTTGGAAGCTGCAATCAGCATGATCGCTGGTACTGCAAGAAGTATGGGTGTTGAAGTCGTAGATTAAGGAGTTAGAGTGGGAGGGCAGTTATGCCCGAACGTACCACCGGAGGTAAAAAAATGAAACACGGAAAAAAATATATTGACAGCTTAAAGACTATCGATACTGCAAAACTTTACGAAGTTGAAGAAGCAATCGGTTTAGTTTTAGACACTGCTAAAGCAAAGTTTGATGAAACTGTTGAACTTCACGTTCGTTTGGGTGTTGACCCAAAACAAGCAGACCAACAAGTTAGAGGCGTTTTAGTTCTTCCTAACGGTACTGGTAAAGAAGTTAAGGTTTTAGTACTTGCTAAAGGCGAAAAGGCAGACGAAGCAAAGGCTGCTGGCGCAGACTTCGTTGGCGCAGAAGAAATGGTACAAAAAATCCAAACTGAAAACTGGTTTGATTACGACGTTATTATCACCACCCCAGATATGATGGGTTTGGTTGGTCGTATCGGTAAGATTTTAGGACCTAAAGGCTTGATGCCTAACCCAAAATCTGGTACAGTTACTATGGACGTTACCAAAGCAATTAAAGATACTAAAGCAGGTAAGGTTGAATATAGACTTGATAAAAACGCTATTATTCACTGCCCAATCGGAAAGAAGAGCTTTGGAAAAGAAAAGCTTCAAGAAAACTACGAAGCACTTATCGAAGCTATCGTTAAGGCAAAACCTGCAGCAGCAAAAGGACAATACGTTAAGAGCGTTGCTCTTGCAAGCACTATGGGTCCTGGCGTAAAAATTAACGCTAAAATTTAGTTGACAAACAAAAAATTTAGTGTTATAATCACAAAGTAAATTAAATAGCCTAAGACAGTAGGTGATTAACTTATCAGGAAACTGATAGACCAACCGAGGCGGATTACTTAAACGTGCGTGATATTCATGCCCTCGTATTCCGTCTGGTATTCGAGGGCTTTTTCATTAAATTAAGGAGGTATCAAAGATGTCGGCAAGTAAAGAGGCAAGATTAGAATTATCCAAGGTTATCAAGGAAAAAATTCAAGAAGCTAAATCAGTCGTATTCGTAAAGTTCAACGGTCTTACCGTAGCTGAAGACACCGAACTTCGTCGTGAATTCAGAAAGAACAACGTAGAATACAAAGTATACAAAAACACCTTAATCAAATACGCTTTCCACGATTTGGGAATTACCGATTTTGATGAAGATCTTAACGGTCCTACTTCAGTAGCTTTCGGTGCAGATGAAACTGCAGCAGCAAAAGTTATCGTTGAAGCAGCTAAAAAGTATCAAGACAAAATCACGGTTAAGAGCGCGTTTGTAGATGGCGGCAAGGTTGACGTTAACGGCGTTAAAGAACTTGCAGCAATGCCAAGCAAAGAACAACTTATTGCAAAGATGCTCGGTTCATTGCAAGCTCCTATTTCAAACTTCGTTGGTGTTCTTTCAGCAATGCCAAGAAGTCTCGTAATTGCGCTTAACGCAGTTGCAGAAAAGAAAGCTCAATAAGAGCAAAATCAAACAAAAACAAAAAAAATTAATTAAAAAAATTTAACTAAAAAGTTATCATGGAGGATAGAAAAATGGCAGACATTCAAAAAATGATTGAAGAAGTAAAAGGTATGACAGTTTTGGAACTTAACGAACTCGTTAAGGCATTAGAAGAAGAATTTGGCGTAAGCGCTGCTGCTCCTGTAGCAGTTGCTGCTGCTCCTGCTGCAGCTGCAGATGCTCCTGCTGCTGAAGAAAAGACCGAATTCAAGGTATCTATCAAAGAAATCGGCGACAAGAAGATCGACGTTATCAAAGCTGTTCGTGAATTCACCTCTTTGGGTCTTGGCGAAGCTAAAGCTCTCGTTGAAGCTAAGGGCGTTATCAAAGAAAGCGCTACCAAAGAAGAAGCTGACAAGATCATTGCTAGATTTAAAGAAGTTGGCTGCACCGTTGTTGCTGAATAATTTCTTAAAAACAAAAAATATAACCGCATTGAATTCAATGCGGTTTATTTTTTTATTAATTAAAAGAAAAACGCCAAAATATTAATAAAAAAATCGTGTTTTATAAAGTAAATTGCTAATAAACATTGACAATTTATAAAAAAATGGTTAAAATATATGGGTAAGTATTATACTTGGAGAATTAGCATGAAATTATTGAAAAAAGTTTTTATTGCTTTTATGTGCGTTGTTTCACTTTTTAGTGCAACGCTTGGTTTAACCGCTTGTAGCGACGTTAGAACTTTGGAACTTCAAATTCAAGTTTATGATTATAAAAACGAAGAAACGAAAGACGTTGTTTTAACCGTTGATCTTTATCGCCACCTTGCAGAAAAAACCGTTGATTCAGTTATTGCTGCCGCAAAAGATGGATATTATGATAACGCTGTTTTCTATAAGAGCGAAGGTCAAAATAGCCAAATTATGCTTGGCGACTACAAAGTAGATGCTGACAACAAAATCGTTGCAAACACAATTTTGCCTGTAATTAAAGGTGAGTTTGAAAGAAACGGTGTTGTTGGTTCTGACCTTGCAAACAAAAAGGGCGCTGTTGGTCTTTGGAGATCTTGGTATGCAAGCGACACGACTTATGCATCTAGTAGTGATGCTCGTGATTCTGGTTCTGCAAACTGGTATATGCCAACTAAAGAAATTTCTTCTTATAACGGCTGGTTCTGTTTGTTTGGTTTAATCGATTTAGATAATCAAGACAACAAAAACGCTTTGGATTTAATCATTGCTGCTTTTGATTCTTCTGCTCAACGTGACGATTATATGGTTTATTATACCGGTGATTATAACGAAGAGGCAGATTATCTAACCAACTATGGCTTAACCCAAAACATAGTTGCTTTGGCAGATTATAACGAAATGATAGAAGATGGCGAAATTCAAAACCTTTTCACGGCAGAAGGAAATCAACTCAGAAAGTACAACTCTGTAAAGATTAGCGTTCCTGAAATTTCTGCGTCTGGCGTTGTAGGTGCAAAGGTTGTTAAAGCAATCGTAAAATAATAATTTATAAAAAATAAAATACCGATTAGCAAAAAAGCTAATCGGTTTTTTTTACGTTAAAAATCAAATTATCTTTGGTTTCAAAAGAAAGGTATTCGGTATTATAAACGTTTTTAGTGCAAGGATAAATTAGCCCAACTTCGCTTTCCTTTCTAAATTCTGGTGGTGGAAAGATGCCTATAAAATTGCCTAGAAATGCGTGCAGTTTGTCTGCGTTTTCCAAAGCGCTATCGCAAAGAAATTTTTTATATTCGCCACCAACCAACAACTCTTCTAAAAAAGCAAACGGCAGTAGTTCTAAAGGCAATTCGTTTGCCTTGATGTTCTTTTTTGCACTTATTGATCTAGATTTTTCCTTTAAGCAGTCGTCTATTAAATCCCACTCTACAATTGCCGTGTGCTTTGCCATATCCAAAAAATCGTGTGTGGTTTTTATTCCGTTTTCAAAACAGACGGAAGATATTTCCCTTGAAAAGATTTTTTTAATATTAGGCTGTAATTTATAAACGAAAAGCATTGTGGCTTTTGAAAATAAGGTCACGGCAACTAACGGTTGATTATAAGCGTTAATGAAATCAATTTTTGTTTTTTCGGTGTAAAAGTCAAAAGTGTCTGCAAAAAAATCTTGGTTGGTTTGGATAGATATTTTAAAAGTGTTTTCGGTAAAAAGCGTAACCAAAGTGTTTTCTGCTTTTTCTTGCGCGACTAACTTAAAAGGTAGATTGCAAGGAAGGTAACTTGCTTTTATAAGATAACCCCCCTTAAGATTTGTAACCGATATGCCGTTTGGTGGTGAAATTAGAAAATCATTATCTATAAGCAAGTTTAAGTTTGAGCAAGGTTCGTTTAGTGCGCAAATTTCTATAAAGGCGGGCAAGTCCATTTTAATTTTTTTAACCGTTTGATCAAGTCTTCCGTAAAAAATCCCACCTAGTTTAATCGCAGAAGGAAAATCTGAACTGAAATAAAAAACCATATTGATATAAAGTATGTATATTTTTATTATATTATGTCAATAAACAAGCCGTAATAAATAAAAAGGGGTATTTTATGAGTAAAATTTATGGTTATAAGGAAAAGGACGTTTTAGAGTTGGCTAAATTCTTGCAAAGTGAAAATGACGGAAGGCTTAGCGAAAAGTTTGAAAGATTTGCCATTAATTCTGGGAAATCAAAAGGAACGGTTAGAAATCTTTACTACGCCTTGGCAAAAATGAGCAAAAGCGACCAAGATTTTTGCAATAAATATTTGGGCGGGAAGGCGGTGGAAGTTGAAAAGATAGTGTCTTTTAGCGAAGTGGAAGAAAGAAAATTAATAAAGGAAATATTGATTAAGACTGCACAGGGCACTTCTGTTAGAAAAGCGATTAAAGAAATCTCAAAAGGCGACGAAAAAGTAGCACTTCGCTATCAAAACAAATATAGAAACGCTATTTCAAAAAAGTCGGATTTGATTAGAGAAATTAAAGAGCAGTTAATTGAAGAGGGCGTTGCGTTTAAGGAAAGAAATATAAAAAGATGTGACGTGGTTAAAATAAATGATGCGCAGTTTGAAAAACTAAAAAAGGAAATAGATGGACTTGTTGGCAGAATTCAATTAAAAGAGCGCAAGGAAAACGAATATTTGCGCCAAAAAATTGCCGTTTTGGAAAAGGAAAACTTAAGGCTTTCTAACCTTGTTTATCGTGGCTGTGACAAGATGAACGTGTTTGATTTTTTTAGATCAAGTGAAGATAAGGGAAACGTTCACTAAAATTTTACAAAAATTGTTGATTTATCAACAAAATTATTGTATAATATATTCATATTTGTTTATTGAGAGGAAAATAAATATGGATTTGTTTAATAAATGTTATGACAACGAAAGGTTGAAAATGGTAAAGGAAAAGGGAATTTATCCTTATTTCCATCAATTAAACTCAAAGCAAGGGCCGGAAGTAGTTATGGAAGGGAAAGATATAATTATGATAGGCTCAAACAACTATCTTGGTTTAACTTCTCATCCAGAAGTTATAGAGGCTGGTATCAAAGCGCTAGAACAATATGGTAGTGGCTGTTCTGGAAGTAGGTTTTTAAACGGAACGCTAAACACTCACGTTGAACTAGAAAGAGAGTTAGCAGACTTTTTGAAAAAAGAAGACGTTGTAACCTTTTCAACGGGTTTTCAAAGCAATCTTGGAATAATAAGCGCAATTGTTGGCAGAACGGACTACGTTTTGTGCGACAAAGAAAACCACGCAAGCATTTATGACGGATGCAGACTTTCTTTTGGTAGAATGCTACGTTATAACCACTCTGACATGGAAGATTTAGAGCGTCAATTAAAGTCTATAGACACTACTAATTCGGGTATTTTAATCGTAACCGACGGCGTGTTTAGTATGGGCGGGGATATTTGCAAACTTCCTGAAATAGTTGCCCTTGCCAAAAAGTACGGCGCAAGGGTTATGGTTGACGATGCGCACGGACTTGGCGTTTTGGGTGAACACGGAAGGGGAACTGCAGAATATTTCGGTCTAGAAGATGAAGTTGATATTTATATGGGCACCTTCTCAAAATCGCTTGCAAGTTTAGGTGGCTATATGGCTGCTAAAAAAGAAGTGTGCGAATACGTTCGCCACTCTTCACGTCCGTTTATTTTCTGTGCTAGTATAACCCCGTCTAACGTGGCTTGTGCAAGAAAGGCGCTAGAAATATTAAAGAGAGAGCCAGAAAGGGTTAAAGCTCTTCGCGATATAAGTAATTATATGAGAGCAGGATTAAAGGCAAACAACGTTGATATTATTGCAATAGATGAAACGCCTATTATTCCTATCTATACTTACGAGGATGAAAAAGCTTTTATAGCATGCAGAATGCTCTTTGACGAAGGGGTTTACGTTAATCCCGTAGTGTCGCCGGCAACCCCCGTTGGTCAAGCGTTCCTTAGAACTAGTTACACGGCAACTCATACTACAAACCAAATGGATAGAGCAATAGAAAAGATAGTTAAAACGTTAAAAACGCTAGACATAGTAAAGTAAATCATACCCGACTGAAATTATTTTCAGTCGGGCTTTTATTTTGATTGACAAAGGTAATAAAAGCGTATATAATACTAATTGCAACTCATTAGGTTGCAATTAAAGGAGAGATAATGAAATTATCGTCAAAAACGCATTACGGATTAATAGCTTGTCACGTTTTGGGGCGCAATTATCCAGATAATCCCGTGTCTGCAAGCACGTTAGAGGCGCATATTTCTGTGTCTGGAAAGTATTTGGAAAAGATTATGAGAATGCTTTCTGGCAGGGGAATAGTGACTGCAAACAGAGGAAAAAGTGGTGGATATTTCCTTGCGAAAGCGCCAAGTGAAATCACCATAGGTGAAATAGTGCGTGCGCTAGAAGACGATATGGAAA
>JAZRMS010000043.1:0-10904 GCA_045647825.1 Christensenellaceae bacterium | reverse complement strand
AAACTTTTTCTACTTGAATAGTAGGTCTTGCAGAAAGTTCTTGTTCTTTGGCTTTTTTATCAATAAGTCTTGTTAACCTTATAAGTTGTTCCTTTTTAGGCTTTTTCTTAACTGAAATACAAAAAGTAGGTGAAATTAAGACTAATGATAAGCCCAAAAGCAATAAAAACAAACTTATTTGAAAAGAAAAAGCAAAACACACACCAAGAAAAGTTACGTTTATTCCACCCGCAAAAACTACCGCCCAAACTCTCTTAAGTATAGTATATTCGCTTTTGCAAAGGCAAAGTATAAAATTTAATAACGCAGACAAGAAAACTAATATTAAGAAAAAAACAAAAAACCAAGCGCTTCCTTGACCTTTAAAAAAGAGGTTGGATAGCACAAAAACACCCCAATCCATATTATCTCCTTGAGAGAATTTTAGCCTATCCAACCATAAATTAATATTGTTTTTTTGTAAAACGATGTCTTTTTTTGACAAATAATTTATAAAAGTGCAACTACTTCGCCCGTGAATAAATTTACTAAAGTTTTGCTAACTACTTTTTTCTTTAACGCCTTCTCTACTGCACAAGCGTAAAGTTCTAATTGCTTTGCATAACTTTCTTTTAATGCCACAGCACCCTTTTGAGAATACTTGTAGTCTATTATATGAGCATTTTCGCCATCAATAACCAAAAGGTCTATAATGCCTTGCAACAAAACTTTTTCTTGGCTGTCAACTTCTAGCGCGTCTTTTGCATCAATTTCAGCTATAAAAGCCTTTTCCCTATATAGTTGCATTGAACGCACGCGTTTAAATAGCTCGCTATCTACTGCATTTTGCAATCTATCACAATCTATTTTAGATAACTGCTCTGCTGAAATTATTTGATTTTCCACCATTGCTTTCGCTTGTTCTTTAACAGAAAGGTCGCTTGTAAAATTCAAGTGTTCCATTATCAAGTGGGCAATATTTCCCCTTTCAATATCAGTACTATCTTCTTTGAATATAACGGTAGGCTTATATTCTTCTTTAGAAAGGTTGTTAGCTTCTGTAACGCTTGTTTTTAAAGGAAGAAGAGTGTCTAACACAAAAGGATATTCTATTGCAAAATCTCTTTGCATTTTTGCAATCTTTTGCTCATCTGCCTCTCCTATAATAATCTTTCGCGTACCTTTTTTAAGCCTAACGAAATCAAACTCACTCTCTTCGTGCTCAATTAGTTTTATATAAGATGGTATGTAGTCGATAAATTTATCTGCGCCTGAAAACATACTACTTCTAACGTCTTCTTTAGCCACGAAAGTTAAATGCAACGAATACTTTGCCCTTGTTGCAGCAACGTAAAAGAGCCTCATTTCTTCCTTTACTCTTTCAGAACGCATCTCTTCTTTTATAACAGCGCGCAAAAGCGTTTCGCGTTTAGTTCTGTTTTCATAGTCGAAATCTTTAATAGCAAAACCTAATAAGCGACTAAAATAAATCTCTTCTTTCTCGTCTTCTTTATTGAGTGAACGCTCTAACCCACACGCAACAACTACTGGGAATTCTAGGCCTTTCGACGCGTGAATTGTCATAAGCGTAACGGCATCCTTTTCGCCACTAACAGAAAATCCGAACGCCTCTTTTGCCCCTTCCCCTTCTATCTTTGACAAAAATTCTCTAACGGAAAGGTTTTTTCCATCCATTCTTGCAACCGATAAAAAGCGCGTTAATCTTTCAATTTTTAAGTTGCCGTTTTTTTCTGCTAGCAAATAACTTTGAACGTTCTTTTGATCGATCAACTTTTCCAAAACGCCTTTTGCGCCTAAAAAATCCGAGCAAAATCTAATCTCTTCAAAATAATTCTTAAACTCTTTTAGCCTTTCTCTTAACGGCGTTTTAGCGTTTAACAAATAATACTCAAACGCGTCGCTAAAAGTAGACGAACTCTTTTTGTCCCTCTCTTTAGCAAAAAGAGAAATTTCAAAAAGCTCTTCGTCTGTAAATCCACCGATAGGGCTTTTTAACGTTCCTGCAAGGGGGATATCTTGCTTAAAGCAATCAATTAGTTTCAACACGTTTATAAGCATAACGATTTCTGGGAAATCGCAAACGTTCTCTTTTACTTCTGAAACCACGTCTATTCCGTGCTTATTTAAGCCAGACACTAGATTTCTAACGTATTCACTATTTCTGCTTCTAGTTAAAATAGCAACGTCTTTTAAGGTGATTTGCTTTTCTTTTCCGTCGTTCAAATCGTAATAGGTCTTTCCTAGTTCTTCGTTTATAATTTGCGTAATTAGAGAAGATATATAATCCGATTCCTTGCTAAAATCCTTTTTAGATTCTTCCAAAACGTCGTATATTCTAGGGCTTTCAACAACCTTTTCTTTTTCTGCGCTCTTTTTTAAAAGATGCACGGTAGCGCGCCCTTCGTATCCTTCCGGATAAAGTTTGCCGAATTTAAGTTGAGACTTTTCCCTATAATCTTCTTCAAAATAATCTTTTGTCATGCAGAAGTTGAATATTTCGTTAACGCAGTTTATAACGGCTTTTGCAGAACGGAAATTGTCGTTTAGCCTAACAACAGTTTGTCCTTCTTTTTCCATCCGTTCGGTCTTTTTTGCAAATATTTCCGGCCTGCAACCCCTAAAACGATATATGCTTTGCTTAACGTCGCCAACCGTTAAAAGATTGTTGTTGCTAATCTTGTTTGCTATCTCTTCTTGAACGCCGTTGGTATCTTGATATTCGTCAATAAACACGTATTTGTATTTTAAGCTAACTTCCTTTCTTATTTTCTCATCACTTAAAATCTTCAACGCAAAATGCTCTAAATCGTTAAAGTCAAGAGCATTTTCTTCTCTTTTTAGTTCTGCGTAAATTTCAAAAAAGCGCTTTAACACTTCAATAAAATGGTCGGTATCTTTTCTAATATCTATTAAACTATCCTTATCAAGTCGCACTTCTAAAAGCAAATCGCCAACTTCTGCAACCAACTTTTTAAATTTGTTTCTGCACTCTGTTAATTGTTCTTTAAGTTCAAGCGCTCTTCCTTCTAACTTGCGTTCAAAATCCAACCTAATAGAATAAGGGTATATGCTTTTTATAACGCTTATTTCTCTTGAATTTAGCACCGAATCAATATCAGAAAGTATTGTTTTTGCCAAATTATAAGACTTATTTAGTCCAAGCGAAAGAAATTCGTTTAAAACGCTTTCAGTTTGTTCTTTAACGGGGCGCAATTTTGCATCTAAATAATTTTTAAAAAGAGTAGAGAGTTCTTGTACCCCTTCTTCAAAAAAATATTTTTTATGAAGGTCCATAACGCGCTCTGGCTCTGATTCAGACGCGCAGAAAAGATACGCTTTTAAAATCATTTCTTTAAGTTTTTTGTCTGATCTGCCAACAGCGTATTTATCAACTAGCGTTAAAAACCACTTTTCGCCCTTTTCATAAAACTCTCTAAAAGTTTTCTCAATGCTCTCTATTCTTATTTCTTTAGCCTCTGCTTCATCTATCACCTTAAAATCAGGCGCTAGCCCCACGGCATAAAAATAAGTTCTAATAAGCCTTCCACAAAAAGAGTGCATAGTGCAGACGTCTGCAACAGAAAGATCGTTTAGCTCCGTTATAAGGCTTTTGTCCCCGCCTTCTGCAATCTTTTCTAAAAGTGCTTTTTTAAGTTTTTCTTTCATTTCAAAAGCGGCTTTTTCAGTAAAGGTAACGGCAAGAATATTTTTTACGCTTGCCTTTTTCTCAATAATAAGTCGCTTTGCACGTTCTACCATTGTGAACGTTTTTCCACTACCGGCAGACGCTGTAACCAAAATATCGCCGTTTTCGTGCTCTATAATTGCCTTTTGACCTTCGGTTAAGTTTTCTGGAAGGGTGTATTTTGTTTGATTTGAATTGCAATTATTCATTTGTTTCCCCTCCCACAGACTCAATTATAGTTTGCTCTTCTACAGAGTTAATCTTTCTTTCAGTAACCTTATCAAAGGGGCAAAGAACTTTGAATTCGCAATATTCGCACGCACCTTCTATAGGAGAAGGCACTATGACCCCTTGATCTATTCTTTCCGCCGCCTTTTCGCTTATCCTTTTAGCATATTCAATATAATCTTTAAGCACTTTTTCATCAACGACGCTAGTGGTTTTTCCTTTCTTGTCTATGGTAGCAGAATAAAATTCGCTTGATCCTTTAACAAAAAATTCTTTATCTTGCTCTAAAAGTGCTTGGTCTTCGCCAAGCGTTTTTCCAACGGTCATAGGCTCTATCTTTTTGTCTATGGCGTTAAACTTGTCTGATACGGGCAAATAATATATCCCTGCAAGTTTTTTCTTGTCTTCGCCAAAAGATGCCTCAACGGCAGCCGCATATAAAAACAACTGAAGTTTAAGCCCTGAAAACAAGAGTTTATCCGTACACTCCGCCTTACCCGTTTTATAGTCTACTACCCTATAATAGTTGTCGCTTTCATCAACTCTATCGATTTTTCCACAAAGTTTAATTTTGCCATCGTTAAGAGAAATTGCCTTAAACTGGTCAGTCGGTCTATCGCCAAACGACGCTTCTGTTTTTGAAACCTTAAAGTCGGAATTTTTAAGCGAAGCAAATATTTTATAGCAATATTTTTTGCTCTCTAAAACAACCCTATCAACGGTTGCCTTGGTAGCGCAATCTTCTAAATATTTAGCGTATTTTTCTTCTTTAATTACCTTTTCTAACACTTCTAAAAATAGCGCGTCTGAACTTTCTTCATCTTCTACCACGTTAACTCTATCAGCATATTCTTTAAAAACGTCGTGCATTAGATTGCCAACTGAAAGTGCATCTACCTTGTCCTCTTCTCTTCGTTTAAGCCTTATAGAGTGCGATAAAAAGGCCTTGTACGGGCAATGGAAGTAGTCTTCTATGGTAGTTGGAGAAACTTGCCCGCTAATAAGCGCTTTGCCAATCGAAAGAGTGCTCTTTATTTCGCTGTTTGCAAATTCAACGACTTTGCTTGATAACTCTTTTCCTTCTGCCTGATAAAACGAATATGCATCTATAATATCATCTTTACTGCCATCGACAAAAGCACCCAAATCACTAGCAAAGGTGTTTAACCCTTGCTTTTTAGTTAAATAGCCATTTTTTGACTCGAAGCCACAAAGTGTAAAACGCTTTGTAACGGTAGATAAAATTTCCGTTTTTTGATTAACGCTTCCGTCAACCGTTCTTAACGGATAAGATAAATACAAGTGATTGCTAAAAGCACCTAGCGCCAAAACGAAATTCTCTCTTGCGCGCCTGTTGATTATGGAAATTTTAGGTTCTATTAAAACTTTGACTTGTTCAAGCGCGTCAATATCCCCGTCTGAAAGAAGTGCAACGTCTTGTCTTATTTCAGGCACGGACGAAGTTAAACCCACTAAAAAAAGATTTTTTGATTTTGCCAAAGCAACTTCTTTATATCCACCAACGAAAACCGCGTCGTTATACTGTGGAATAATAGAAAGTTCTAGCGCGCTAATCCCGCTTAGGAAAACGTTTTTAAATTCGGTTAAACTCAAAGACGTTTGACCAAGAATTTTTTTCATCTGCTCTAAAATGTCTATGACCGCTTGATAAACTTGTGAATTTATTGCGCTTTCTTCCACTTCGCCCATCTCTTTTAATCTTAAACTTAACTCTTCGGTTTTTTCTTTTACAGACAAACTAGAAAGCATTTTCTCAACGTCAAAGCGCGAAAAGACACCTAAAACTTCCTTTCTCAAGTTTTCCATTTGAATCAACTCTTCACTTTGATTAGTGTTAAAAGGTTTTTTTAGGTTTGCAAAATTAACGTTGTTTTTTATTAAATAATTTTCAAACGAATCTATCAAACTCTTATCTTGACTATAGAAAGGATTTTTCATAAAGGAAATAAGCGCTTTTCTTTCAAAATTCTTTCTAAAAACGTCCACGTAAGAAATTATGAGAGATACCAAAGGTTGCCCTTTTGCATTTTTCTTCTCATCTAGATAGTATGGTATTTCAAGTATATTAAACACCTTTTTAACGTAATCAGAATATTCTTCAACGTTGCTGACGGCAATGGTAAAATCTTTGTATCGATTTTCCCCTTTCATAACAGAACTCTTTATAGTTTCTGCAACGCGTTCTATTTCTTCTAGTGGGTTTTTCGCTTCCAAAAGGCTAATTCTATCTGTCTTTCCGGCAGTAAAATCTTTAGAATAATATTTGGGCAAAAACAAGCAATCGACTAGTTCTTTCCCTTCTAAAGAATAATCGCTTTGAACAAACTTTTCTAATATTCTTTCCCCAAGTTGAGATGCCAAAATTCTAACAAAACTTGCCGTTTCGTTAACGAAAACTTGTTCGTTTTTCCCTTCGGTCAAAATGAAAGTGACACTTTTTGCACTTTTAACAAGCGCCTTTACTATCGATCTTGCTTGCGCTGTAAATCCCGTATATCCAACCAAATAAACGTCCGTATTCTTTATATCTTCGTCCTTTTCTATAATTTCAGGAAGATAAGAAAGCAAAGAACTTTGGTCGTCGTATCCGTTATTTTTTATAAACTCTTCATAGCAAGAAAAAACGCGCGTTATATCGCTTAATTTTTCTTTAAGAACGGAATGAGAATCTAGATTAGCGCTTTCAAGCATATCTGGTGTTACGCCAGCACTCTTTAATTGAATAATCAAATCGAAAAGTGAGGGCGCTAGATTTGTTTTTGACGCCCTAAAACAATTAAGGTTTATTTCAGATAATAAACGCTTTATTACCATTGCAGAGCCTTCTTTAGAAAGAACTTTTTCGCTATGGTGTTTAACGGATAAATACTTGCCAAACGAATAGACGTCGGTATTAAAACTACCGCCAAATTTGCTTGCAATACTTCTCTCTATCATAAGCGAAATTTTGGCTTCGGAAAAAACTACGTTCTTATTATCCAAGCCGTTGACACTTTTTTCTAAAAGAGAATTCAAAATAGTGAATATGTTAAAATATGAATCTGTGGTATATAATTTTATCATGATTATATTATAACATATATTTTGGTCATTTTTGCACTTAAAGTTTACTTTTTAAAACATTTATGATATTATTATATAAGAATATTTTATCGGAGTAAGAAATGAAGAAAAAACGTCTTTCCTTTTTGGCTATAATTTGGGCTTTAATATTGTGTTTTAGCCTTTCAGGGTGCGCAGGCACACTCACTCTTTCTTTTAAGAACTCTTTTGTTGGAAACGTTTCAAACAGCGAAATTCCACCATACTTAACCGAAACGTTAACTTATGAAATTAATTACGCTGAAAAATATTACGTTGACTATATTGCTAAAAATTCTAAAGTTACAGACGACGTTGTTAAATATGAGTTTGGAAAAGGTTCTTACGTGCAAACGTTAAAGATTATGGATAGACTTCCTATCGACGTTAATACTGATATAACGGGATCTAAAATATACCACATCCACTCTGAAATGATCATCCCTGTTAAATATGCTTGCAATGGCGAAGATTTAGCATCTGCTCAAACAAATATAGATACGATAGTTAGTGACGTTTACTTTTTAGCATCTGACCTTTCGTTCGCGCCTATCTATTCAAAATCTACTTCAGTTAACACTTATCTTAACTTATTAAATTACACGACGGCAGAAACGGCTAAAATAGAAATAACTTCTGAAACGGTGTATAACAAAACAAGTTACAAAATGACGGTTGACATAAAGTCTACGAATATGGTTGACGGGCAACCTAACTTGGAACAAACCTTTACTGACAAGACTTATAATTACGAATTTAGAAAACTAATCGACAACACTCAACTTCTCTTTGCAATAAGAAACACAAATCTTGACAAGGAAAAGAACGTATACGCAACTATCCCAACGGTTTCAGCTTCTTATGGCGCAAGCAAAGATATAAGTGTTAAATTGAACAATCAATTGTCGGAAAATTTTAATCTTTCATATACAAAAGACAACACGACCATTGTTGAAACGGGCGCAATTACTTATAATCACGTTAGCTTTATCGTTGGAACGACAACTAATACGGGTGCTGCTCAATACCTTAAAATTCAAGCTGATAAAAGCAACTCTCTTCCTTATAACGCATTAGTTTTAGAGTATGCAGAAACACTCACTTCTTATGGCACTCCCGCTTGCCTAGGCGCTTTAGTTTACACTCTTAAATCAGTAGAAATTAACTAAAATATAACCCGTTATCTAATCAAAGATAACGGGTTTTTATTAGAAAACTTTATTAAAATAATATTAAAACAAAAAAGCCGTGCTTATTGCACGGCTTTATTTTAGTTATTGATTTCACCAAAGATATCGTTCTTTAACTCATCTGTTAAGGTTAAGGTAGAAATGCCGTCTAATGCAGTTCTAGCAACCTTTGTTCCTACTAACGCGTTCTTATAAACGGTTGTCAAAGGAGCAGTTATGGTGAGCGTTCTAAGTTCTTTACAATTATAAAATGCGCTTTCGCCGATACCAACAACGCCACCTTCAATCTTAACTTCTAAAAGGTTAGCAGCACCACTAAATGCATACATTGGAATAGTGTATTCACTAGAAGTTTTTACGGTAACTGAATTAAACGTTCTTGGAACGTAAACGGTTGAGCTACTTACTGAATTGTAATTAACCGTTATTGCAAGTCCTGCATCATATTCCGTTTCACCAAAAAGATGCGCAATCGTTCTTGCTTTGTCAACGGATTTATCAACAGCATCTTTGCTTTCACCTAAATAAGCATCTGCATTTGCATTTTTACCAACGAAAGGAAGAGTTATTGACTCTAAAACTTTCATATCCTTAAACGCGCCTTCTTCAATTTCAGTTACGCGTTCTGGGACAATTATGCTCTTTAACGAATTGTTTCCGGCAAAAGCACCCTTCTTGATTTTTATGTCTACAACGTTTTCATCAGATATTGCAGCGTCAATATCAAGAACTTCTACCCCTTCTTCTGCATTATACTTGTAAATAGTATAAACGCCGTTTATTTTTTTGTAGTGAAGACCAGGCTCTGTGTTTTTATTTAATGGATCATCACATCCTACCATTGAAAGTGCGCAAGACAGAGCAATGATAGAAACAATTAAAATCTTTAGAATTTTTTTCATAAAATCTCCTACCATACGATTTTTAATCATATACTTATTCAGTTTAACATTTTATAAGAGATTTGTCAATAGATAGCATTTATTTTAAGATTAATTTTGCATTTTTTAACGGTAAAAGGTCGAAAAAACTTTTCCGACCTTTTTATTTTTTTAAATTATTTCTTTCCCCTCAAAAAAACTTTGGAAAAACCCGTTTGTTCCCGTGCCGTTTTTTTCAAACGTTCCCACTAAATGGTCTGGCGAAACGTTTTTGAATTTATACCTTTCATAATACTTTTTTAGGCTAGAAAAAAATGCTTTATCGCCTATAGTCGTCCTTAAATAGTCATACATAATACACGGCTTTACGTAAGCAATGTTCACGTATTCGTATTCACTCTTAAAATCTTTTAGACTTCTAATCATACTGGTATCAACCTTTCCAAACAACTTGTCGGAAACAGAGCAAAACACCTTGAACGTCTTTTCAGAATTCTTTATCATTTGTTCCCTTTTCATTCCGTACTCTGAATAGTTTTCATAAAATACCACCACCGAATATTGTGCTAGCCCTTCGTCTAAAAAGCCATATTCTATTTCGTTGTTGCCAACGGCACTTTGCCACCATTGATGCGCTGTTTCGTGCACTATTACTTCATAATAGGCATCCCTTTCAAGCTCGTCGCTTATCATAACAAGCCCTGCAAATTCCATGCCACCTTGAACGAATTTTGTTTGAACAACAGAATACGTTTGATATGGGAAAGCGCCAAACTTTTCGCCAAATAGTTTTACGGCTTTAACCGCGCATTCCAAGGCCTTGTTCGGCTGGTTATCGTTATAGAAATAATAAGTTATTTCTACACCCGTGGACGTATCTACGACAGACTCAAAGTCATTAGATAGCACCATTGCAAAAGAACGCGCGCAGGGCAAGGTAAAAGTTGAAGTGGCTGTCACGCCGTCATCAATCTTTTTCAAAAGCTTTCCACTAGTTGCCACGTTTAAGTTTGATTCGCAGGTTAAAGTAACCGTATAAGATGCACAATCGCTATAAAAAGGATCGCCGTTTGAATAATACACGCACTCATAAAAGCCATTGTCATAAGCACATAAAACGGGATAGAAATTTGCAAGGTTTATACTTTTATCAGTATATCCCGTTCTTGAAACAACGTTTGCAAGCTGTAAAAGGAATTCTATTTCAACACTTGCCGTTTGGTTTGGATAAATTTCTTCTTCTAAACATACCGTTAAGATATTCTCATCTTGCCCTTGCACCTTAAATTCAAGATTTTCTTTGCCGTCCGTTACGCTTTGAATTTCCATCTTGCCATAACTTATTCCGTTTGGATATGCCTTGCTTAAATACTGTGCGCTAATAGGATTATATTTTGCACCCTCTCTAAAAGCATTGCCAAAAAGGTTAAATTTCAGTTCTTTAATTGCCGTTTCAGTATTATTGAAAAAAGTGACCTTTTCTTTACCTGTCAACACCTTTCCTTTTAGTTCGCAAGTGATTTGATAAGAAGTTAGTTTTTCCCCTTGCTTGCATCCCCCAACGCTTACGCACGAAATCAACGTGCAAAAAACGCATATTAAACACCAAAATTTTTTCATAAAAAAACTCCGATTAAGATATTTTACAACTATCTTATTCGAAGTCTTTATTTTTAATTACTTATTTTTCATCAATTATCAAATATTTTGCAGGATCGATATTTTCGCCATTTTCAATCACTTCAAAATGCAAATGCGCGCCTTCTGCCGACTCTTGTCTGTTAGTCGAAGATACTTGACCTATTAGATCGCCCTTGT
>JAZRMS010000042.1:0-3159 GCA_045647825.1 Christensenellaceae bacterium | reverse complement strand
ACTGTCTTCCTTAAGTTGAACGATGGCTTTCTTATAGTCAGGAGTGTATCCTTCGTATTTGCCTTGTCTTTTCAACTTTCCGCCAACGATTGCTGTGTTAACCTTTTCAACGCTTACGCCGAAAATTTCTTCGATAGCGAGTTTGATTTGCGTTTTGTTGGCGCTCTTTGCGACAACGAAGCTATATTTCTTATTTTGTATTCCCGCATAGCTCTTTTCTGAGAGAAGCGGTCTGATTATGATGTCATGAGCTGCCATTATTCTCCGTAGACCTCCTGAATTTGTTCTACTGCCTTCTTGGAAATTACGAGTTTAGCATTCTTAACAACGTCGTAGGTGTTGATTTGGCTTGCTGCAATCGTTGAAATCTTTTCAATGTTTGCACTTGCTCTCAAAACCGCTTCGTCTGCATTGTCCATAACGAGCAATACACTCTTTTCTAAATTGAATGCTTTTAAGAACGCTGCCATTTCCTTGGTCTTTGCATCTTTAACTGCGATTGCATCAACAAAGATTACTTCGTCATCTCTAATCTTTTGTGAAAGAGCTGAGAAAAGTGCAACCACTTTTGCTTTTGCGTTCATCTTCTTTGAGAAGTCTCTTGACTTTGGAGCGAATACTACGCCACCCTTAACCCATTGTGGGCTGCGGATAGAACCTTGTCTTGCTCTACCAGTTCCTTTTTGTCTCCAAGGCTTTCTACCACCACCACGAACTTCGCTACGAGTGAGAGTGCTCTTGGTTCCTTGTCTTTCATTTGCAAGTCTAGTAACAACTGCTTGATGAATTACCGATTCGTTATATTCAGCGTTGAATAGAGCGTCGCATAATTCCAAGGTTCCTACTTCTTTTGCTTTCATATCATATAATTTTACACTTGGCATAATCGTTCTCCTTACGCTTTAACGCTGTTTCTTAAAGTAACAATGCCTTTTACTGGACCTGGAACTGCACCCTTAACAAGGATTGCATTTCTTTCTTTGTCTACTTTAACAACTTCAAGATTTAAGATCGTTACGTTTTCGTGACCGTATTGACCAGCCATCTTCTTTCCTTTGAATACTCTTGATGGTGAGCTGTTTGCACCCATTGAACCAACTTCTCTGTGTACAGGGCCAACACCGTGAGTTTCTTTAAGTCTGTGATTGTTCCATCTCTTGATAACGCCAGTATAACCATGACCTTTAGTTACGCCAGAAACGTCAATCTTGTCTCCTGCTGCGAACACGTCGCAAGTAACAACTGAGCCAACAGTCATAGCGTCTGCACCTTCAAGCTTGAATTCCTTCAAAACTTTTTGGCAAGGTACGCCAGCTTTTTTGAACAAACCAGCTTGTGGCTTATTCAAGGATTTTTCGTCAGTTTCGCTAAAACCAAGCTTAACTGCAGAATATCCGTCTCTTTCCAAAGTTTTTACCTGAACTACTGGGCAAGGACCTGCCTCAATTACGGTTACGGGTATTACTTTGCCGTCTTGGGAAAAGAGCTGTGTCATTCCCAACTTTCTACCAATGATTGCTTTATTCATAGATAAAGTTCACCTCCGTATATATATAATGTTTATTTATTACAACTTGATTTTGATATCTACGCCAGCTGGCAAATGGATGCTATCCAAAAGCTTTACGTTTGGTGAGTAGATGTCGATAAGTCTCTTGTGAGTTCTGATTTCGAATTGTTCACGTGAGTCCTTATATTTGTGTGGCGAACGAAGAATGGTTACTATTTCCTTTTCAGTAGGTAGTGGAATAGGTCCACTAATCTTCGCGCCCGACTTTTTCATCGTTTCTACGATTCTTGCTGCCGCTTGGTCGAGCATTTCTGTGTCATAAGACATTAATTTGATTCTGATTTTTTGACTTGCCATTTTGTTTTTCTCCTTTTTTACCTAACTTTACTGTGTGTGCTGTAAACTTTGCCGTGTGTGTCAATTTTTTCTTAATAAAAAAATCATCCGCCGATACTTATAATTTTTTAAGTCGCTGCGAATGACTTTACTAATCCATATTGAAGTTAGTCGCAGGGGTCTTGCCCCCACACTTGTCAACGGAAATTATCTATCGTTTTGGACACGATTTAAGTAACTTCCCGTATCATCCCAGTTTACACAGCTTATACATTATATAATTTATACAAGCTAATGTCAAACGTTTTTCAGTTGTTTTTTATATTTTTTTTAATTTTTTTCAAAAAAAATTTATTAGGGAAATCGTTAATGATTTCCCTATGATTTTATGCTATTTGCTTTTTTATAACCGTTGGTTTTGAAACACCTATAACAACGTTTTCGTCTACTATTACCTTTTCAACGTTCTCTTCTGAAGGTAAATCGTACATTGTATCGATCATAAGATTTTCTAAAATCGTACGAAGTCCTC
This sequence comes from Christensenellaceae bacterium, assembly GCA_045647825.1. Lineage (GTDB taxonomy): Bacteria > Bacillota > Clostridia > Christensenellales > Borkfalkiaceae > UBA1259. The sequence goes on along the minus strand of JAZRMS010000042.1, from coordinate 781 downwards.
TTGCGCCCGTTTTAAGTTCAATAGCCTTTCTTGCAACTGCAGAAACTGCCCCGTCGGTTATTTCAAGCTCAACGTTATCTAGCCCGATTAAACGTTTATATTGTTTAACCAAAGCGTTTTTAGGTTCGGTTAAAATATTAACTAGCGCCTTTTCATCCAAAGCGTGAAGCCCTACCGTAATAGGAATTCTTCCAACAAATTCTGGAATTAAACCGTATTTAATCAAATCTTGTGGTTGAATTTCTCTAACGAATTCATATCCCTTGTCTTTAGCCTTTTCAACGTTACCGCCAAAACCCAAAGATGCGTTTTCCTTTCTCTTTGAAATAATATCGTCAATTCCAACGAACGCTCCCCCACAAATAAACAATATATTAGTGGTGTCTATTCTTATGCATTCTTGTTGAGGATGTTTTCTTCCCCCTTGTGGTGGAACTGATGCAACCGTGCTTTCAATAATTTTGAGAAGAGCTTGTTGAACACCTTCTCCAGAAACGTCACGCGTGATAGAAACGTTTTCGCTTTTACGGGCGATTTTGTCAATTTCATCTATATAAACGATACCCTTTTGCGCTTTTTCTATATCGTAATCAGCGTTTTGGATAAGTTTTAACAAAATGTTTTCAACGTCTTCACCAACGTAGCCAGCTTCGGTTAAAGTAGTTGCGTCTGCAACGGCAAACGGAACGTCCAAAATTTTCGCAAGCGTTCTAGCAAGCAAGGTCTTTCCGCTACCCGTTGGGCCAAGCAATAAAATATTGCTTTTATCTAACTCTACTTC
>JAZRMS010000041.1:0-3338 GCA_045647825.1 Christensenellaceae bacterium | reverse complement strand
GTAATGGATAAAAAAGCAGTTCCAATTGAAGCTATGTCTGTTTTACCAGCAATATTTTCTATTTGCTTTATTTTTTCAAACAATGCAACGCTTAAGAACTTTGGTTATGCATTTGCGGCAGTAGAACTTGGAACAGGCATTGTTGCTATGGATCAAGAAACAACTATGCTTTTTGGAATAGGCTTAACACTTATGGGTGTTGCAAGTATCGTATACTTTATCGAAATAATTTTTGGTTTCTTTGGCTTTGTTATAAAGAAGGCAAAAGGTGTTTGCCCTGATTGTCCAGAAGACGATAGTTTTACTTCAGTTGAAAAATACGCACAAATGCTTGAAGAAGGTATAATTACCGAAAGCGAATTTGAATCATTAAAAGCAAAAATATTTGCAGTTGACAAGAAAAAAGCAGATTCCATTGAAGATTTAAAGAAGTGGAAAAAGCTTTTTGACAAAAACATGATTTCAGAAGAAGAATATTCTAGTATTAAAAGCAAGATATTAAAGTAAAAAACTAAAAGCGTAAAACAAAGAAAAACATCCACTAGCATTGCTAGTGGATGTTTTAATTTTTTATCGATTAGTTAAAAGAATCTTTGTATGCTTTTCCGAATTTGAAAGCAGGAAGTCTAGTTTCACCGATCTTAATCTTTTCGCCAGTTTTTGGATTAATTCCATCTCTAGCCGGTTTAACTTTAAGTTCAAAAGTTCCAAATCCAGAAATTTGAACTTTTTCCCCAGCGTTCAAACCTTCTGTGATAGCATCAATCGTGCCGTCAAGCGCGATAGCGGCATCCTTCAAAGTGATACCTAAATTGTTTGCAATAGCCCTTACCAATTCGTTTTTGTTCATAAAAAACCTCCAAGTTTTTATAGATTTATTATACCACAAATATAGATTTTTTCAAGGGGTTTTTTAAAATTTGTGCCATTTTTGGCAAAAAAACAGCGATTTTTAGCGTTTTTTGGTTAATTTTGCCTACTGCTTGACTTTTTTACACATATAATTTACAATATATAATTGATTAAGGAGAAAAAATGGAGTTTGCTTTTCAGTTAAACCAGCTAAATTCAATCTATTCTAACTTGAAAGAAAATTGCAATTTGGGTGATAAAGAAAATAGAATAAAATTCCTTTTTGGGGTAAAAGAAGAACTAAAAAAAGTTTTATCATCTGTTGCGCCCATGTCAAAGGTGGCTTTGATTTGCACGGAAAACACCTTTAATCGTAGTGGGCTAGAAATTTATAATTTTATAAAATCAACGGGTGCAAAGCCTGTTAATTATTTAATTTCAGAAGAGGACGATTTGAGCGTTGATAACCTTTGTGGAATGTTTAATATGGCAGAGGATATTAGAGCGGTTATTGTGCTTGATTGCGCTTTAAGTCATTTTGCATATTATTTTGCATCTATCCAAAAAGTGCCTTGTATTGTTGTGTTAAACAAACTTTTTGCAAGGGGCTTAATAGATAGCAAGTTGATAATTAAAAACGAACAAACACTTGACGTTTTTACTGCCGATTGTGAAAGATATATTATTATTGATGGTGAAATAGAATATACACAGCAGGATAAAATAAATGCTTTTTCATATTTGGTCTCTAATATGATTTCGCTTGTGGATTATAGATTTTATAGCGTTATCACAAGAACGCAACCAAATAAAAAAGCTTATTCGCTAGCAAGAACTTGTATTTTAAACGGCGTTTCGTTTATAAAAAATAGTCTTTCAGATGAAGAACTTCTTTTTAATATTCTTTGTTTGGAACTTGCAAATTATTTTACGGATGGAAAATTGATTACTTTTTCTTCGCCATCTATTGCAGAGTTTTTGTTAAACGGGAAGATGTGCGTGGATGGAGTGGCAATGCTTTTTGCATCTAGCGTTATAGCAAGCGCATATAAAGAGTGGACAAAACAAGAAAAAGCGCAAGAAGATTTTGCACCCGAATATGGAAATAGAGCAAAAGAGTTAAATAACCTTTGTGGAGTTTTAATAGAAGAAGTGTTAAAAAATTATAAAGCAGAAAGAAATAGATTCGTTGCAAGAAAGGCGCAAATAAAAGAGTTGAAATTAAAACTTAAAGAAGAAGTGGTTAGTATAGAGCGTGTTTTAATTTTGGCTTGCGAATTTTTACATAAAAAAGGGGTAAAAAAAGAGTACGACGTTGATAAATTTTATAAATCAATAAAACTCTCTGGCGATTTGCCTTTTAGTATAAACGGTATGAGCTTAATTAGAGATGAAGGCGTGATAAAAGAAAAGGAATAAAAAGATAATAAAAAGGCAATACTCCCTCCGTAAAAACGGAGGGAGTTTTTATGTTAAAAAAATGCTTGGCTTTTATTTTGGCGATTATCACAATTTTTGCCTTTAACTTTCTAAACAACAAACCACTATTTAAAAAGTATGCTGATGAGTTTATCGTTTACGTTGGAGAAGGTGGATCGCTTGGTAAAATTATAAAAGTTGATTATTTTGGGTTTTTAATGCAAGGCAGAATAAACGGGGAAAGCTGTTGTTTTATTGATGCTGATTTTAACCTTAATGATTTTTTTGCAGAATATAACGCTAAAATAGTGCAAGTCGAAAGCACCGAAGACCAAGTTAGTTATTACGCCTTTTCGCCACAAGTTAAATATTCTCAAAGACTTTTTGGTAAAAAAGTAAACTTGCACGTTTCAGTTAAAAAGGACAGAATAACGGTTGGCTCTCCGTTAATTTACGGAAGTTTTTAATTTAGAGTATATAAAAAAAACAAACGGCAATAATCTTCTTACAAAAAAAAGGAGATTTATTATGAAAAGAACAGAAAAAATACTTACGTTTGTAAAAAGAAATGCTTTTTATATGGTGCTTGCGCTGTGTATTTTGGCAGTTGGAATTTCGGTGGTGCTTATGCTTGCGGTAGAACCGGACTCTTCGCTTGGAACGGGTGATGACAAGCCTTCAATAGAACAACCTGTAGACAAACCAGACACACCATCAGATCCTGTTGATAAACCGGACCAAACGCCTACGACACCCGTAGACAAGCCTATCGTTTTCGATATGCCCGTTAAGGACGTGACTTCCATTGGTGAATATAGCGAAACAATGGTGTTCAATAGCACGCTTGGTAGATTTTCCGCCCATAAGGCAATAGACTTTTTTGCAAACGAAGGAACAGAAGTTTATGCAGTTTACGACGGCACGATCGTGGACGTAAAGTCAACTTTATTGCAGGGAACAACTATTACCATAGACCACGGCAACGGGCTTAAAACGGTGTATAACTCTCTTCTAGACGGAGATGAAGTTAGTGTTGGAAAACAAGTCAACAAGGGCGATCTAATAGG
>JAZRMS010000040.1:0-6604 GCA_045647825.1 Christensenellaceae bacterium | reverse complement strand
GCGGTCTTAGGAAGACAAAATATCTCTCCAACTCCTTGGCTCACAGAACGACATGGCTACGATCCGACTTGACCAAATACAACGGAAATGTAGAAACCTCTTGCCGTGTCAAAGTTGTTGTTTACGGTAAAGCTAACTTTTTGCCAATTGTCACCGGTTGTGTTGGTTGATGCAACAGATGCTCTCTTTTTAACGATTTCGCCGTTAACGTCAAATACGTCAAACGTGATTTTGGTTGATCCCAAAGTAGTTAATTTGTTTTTAACAAAGAATTCAACGTATGCATAACTGTTTTTGTCAACTGAAATGGTGTTGTTCTTATCACCAAAAGTCAAGGTGTAGCTTGCTTTTGTTAAATTCGTTTTGATTTGATTTTCATAAGGGAAGGCAGGTTGACTACTTGATGGGTCAAAAACAATTTCATTTGATACTGCAGTGCCGAATTTGCTTCCGTCTTGTCCCTTGTTTGAAGTTGTATAATTTTCAGTATATGAATTGAAAGGTGTTGCGAAATTGTTGGTGAAATATTGTGAACTCATTAAATACACAGCTGTTTTGGTATCTTTTGCGTTCAATTTTATTGGTTTGCTTGTATCATCTACAGATGCAAATGTAAATGGGTGATTTATTGTACCATTGTATACACCAGTGTAGAAATCAGCTTTTTCTGCGTCAGTTAGAACGTTATATTTAATTTCGTCAAAATAAACCGTACCTTCTGTTGAAGTTAATTGATCGTATCCAAGACCTAATGAAAGATTAAATGAAACGTCATAAACTTCGTCTGCAACTACGTAAATAGTATATTGTTCCCAAACACCGTTGGTATTGATGTTGAAAATACCGAAAGTAGAAACGTCGTCACCATTTATAGTACCGTTAATTTTTACGTTAGCACCAAAGGTTTTGTTTGTTCCGTCACTATAAGCGCCGTAAACGTTTTGGGTATTAACGTAAACCGTGATCTTTGCAATTTGACCTTTCTTTAGATTTAAGGTAGAAGATGATGCAATGCTTTGAGCGGTACCTAATCCAACGTTGCTTTTTGACATATAGTTGTTTAGCATGTAAACGTAATTGTCGGTTGCTCCGTCAGGTTTTCCTGGGTTTTTGAATTGATTGCTTATTGCGTCGTTGTAATATTTGAAAGACTTGTTAACGTCGTCAATATAGTTTTCAATTACGTAATCTTTAAGTTCTGCAGCAGTTGGATTGTAACTTTCTTCTTTGTTGTTGTCTTTTCTGTAAGCATCTTCAAAATCAGATTCTTCCAAACCATACATAACTTTAAAGTAGTTTAGGAAATAGTTATCTGAATAAAGATTTTTAACAACTTCCGCCCAGCCTGCGTCTGAAGTATCGATAACGCCTGATTTAGCAGAAGAGGTTGACATGTCTGATTCGGCAGATTTTGTCCAACCACTAACTGACGTCTTTGGGAAGTCAGAAAGTTTAGTGTTTCCGGTCGCTAAAGTAAATGTAGCGTTGGAAATAAAACCATTATCACTTTCTGTATAAGTGAAAGAGGTTTTTTTGTCTGAATCAGGATCTTTTGCCTCGTTGCAGGCAACTGCAAAGAATAAAGACGTGCAAAGCAAGCCGATTAGCAAAAAGATTAGTAAAAGCTTTGATTTGTTTTTGATGCTGTTTCTCGTCATAGTTCACCTTTCAAATGATAAGATTAGTTAATGCGCACGCGCTAGCACGCACACGCATTGTTAATTATATATTATTTTAAATAAAAAATCAACATTAATCATAAAGTTTTTTCTAAAAACGAAAAAAATAATTAAATAAGCGCAAACTAACAATATGGTTAATGACAAAAATATAAATAAAAACAAATATTACGCGCTATTAATAGGCGCTGTGGCTGGGTTGGTTAACGGAATATTTGGCGGAGGTGGTGGAATGATCGTTGTGCCAATGCTTGTTATGTTGTTAAAATGCCCACCGAAAAAGGCACATGCTACTGCATTAATAATAATTTTACCATTATCGTTAGTTAGTGGAATAATCTATGCCGTGTTTGGTAACTTAAATATAAACGTTGCAACCCCTGTCAGTATAGGCGTTATACTTGGTGGCGCATTAGGTGCTTTTTTACTTTCAAAACTTTCAAGTAAATGGGTTATTATAATATTTTCGGTTGTAATGGCATTTGCCGGTGGAAAAATGTTGTTTTTTTAGGAGGAATATGGAATTTTTATTGTTTGCTTTGGCTGGATTTTTGGGTGGTGTTTTAGGTGGAATGGGTATGGGTGGTGGTACGGTTTTAATACCACTGCTTAATATATTTTACGGTGTGAATCAACACACGGCTCAAGCTGTTAACTTGGTAAGTTTTATTCCTATGTCAATAGTTGCTTTGATTATACATTTCAAAAATAAGCTTATTGATTTTAAGTGGGTTTTTCAAATAGTTTTACCGGGCGTTATATTTTGTGCTTTAGGTTGCTATATCGCAAGGGCAATGAGTGGTGAAACGCTTAAAAGATTTTTTGGTGGGTTTTTGATTGTTTTATCAGTTGTTCAGTTGTTGACTGAACTAAAAAATAATAAGACGAATAATAAAGGCTAAAATGATGGTGTTTAGCCTTTAAAATCGATAGAGAAACAATATTGATTAGAAAAAAATTAAAAAAAATTTTAAAAAAGGTCTTTACGAACACAAAATGTTGTGTTATAATTAAGCAAACTAATAATAAAATGGCATGGTGAATTAAATTGGAAAGAATTGCAATTATTGATTTAGGCTCAAATACGGCAAGACTGCTTTTAGTGGACGTTACAGAAGACGGCCATTTTCAGATTGTCGACCAACTTAAAGAAGCACCTAGATTAGGTGAAGGAATGGAAAGAGATGGTTTTTTAAAACCAGCTAGAATTCAAGAAACCATTCGCACCTTAAAAATGTTTAGAAAATTATGCGACGTTAATGGTATTGAACACATAATTGCTGTGGCAACTGCCGCAGTTAGACGTGCAAAAAATCAGCGTAGTTTTTTAGATGAGGTTTCTGCTACTTGTGGTATTAAACTTCGTGTTCTTACTGCAGAAGAAGAGGCTATTTACGTTTATCGTGGTGTTATAAACACTATGGATATACCTAAAGGTATAATTCTAGAAATCGGTGGTGGTAGCACCAAGATTGTTTATTACAACAGAAGAAACTTACTTAACTACGAAACGTTGCCTTTTGGCGCTATTACTTTAACCGAACTTTTTGCTGGTGATGGACTTTCTCCAGAACAACAAGCAGAAAAGATAGAAGAGTTTTTTACAGAGCAACTTAATGGTATTGAATGGCTTAAAGACGTTGATCCAGAAGTTCAATTAATAGGTGTTGGTGGATCGTTTAGAAACCTTTGTCGTATGACGAAGATTATGAAAAAGTATCCATTAAAAGCGATACATAATTACGTTGTTAACGATACCGACTTTAATCACGTTTATGATTTACTAAAAGGCCTTGACCTTGATAGAAAGAAAAAGATTAAAGGTCTTTCTAGTGGCAGAGCGGATATTTTCCCAAGCGCTCTTGCTGCAGTTTCTGCCTTCAAAAAATATATGAATTTGGGCAACGTTGTTATTAGCGGAAGTGGTTTAAGAACAGGTATGCTATATAATTATGCCGTTCCATCTACTTTGGACAAGCCTATTTCTGACGTTTTAACGTTTAGCTTGTCTAATTTGGTTAGTTTCTTTGGCGGGAATCAAAAACATACTGAACAAGTTGTTAATTTGTCTGTTCAATTATTTAAGCAACTTAGAGTTTTGCATAAATTCCCAAGGCAATATATAAAGATCTTAAAGGTTGCGTCATATTTATACGATTCTGGTAAACACGTTGGTTTTTATAACTTTGAAAAACATAGTGGATATATTGTTCTTAATTCTAACATTTATGGTATTAGTCATAGAGATTTGGTTTTGGCTTCTTTCGTTGCGTCTAATACTGCTATTGAAGATATAAATCCTTTCGACTGGGCTAGATATCGTGATTTAGTTACTGATGAGGACGTTGACGTTGTTAGAAAAATGGGAATCATGTTGAGAATTGCTATTAGCCTTGATAGAAGTTTGTCTTCTGTTGTTAAAGGAATTAATTGTGATATTTTAGGCGATTCAGTAATTATGAAGACCGAAATTGATGGTGACGCAAATCTAGAAATTAATTCGGCGATGGAAATCGGTGCTGACTTTAGAAAAATATTCAAGAAAAATTTAGAGATTTTATAATAAAACTACGCCGTGTAGTACACGGCGTTTGTTTTTAGTTAAAGGTGTAAAATGGCTGTAGATAAAATAGCGATTGATTTTGATAGTGCTCAAACTAATATTTATATGCTTGGTGGTGGTATAGTTTTAAGTGAACCAACCGTTGCCGCTGTTTCAGTTGATGAAAAAAGCCAAGTTAAAGCTATTGGTGATGATGCTAAAAGATTGATAGGTAAAACTGCAAAGAATACCAAGATTGTCTTTCCTGTTTTTGAAGGGGAAATCGTTAACGAAAAGGTTGCCGTTGGCGTTCTAAAAGGTTTTTTGAAAAAGACTGGGATGAAGGGATCTTTCGTTGGTGCACACGCAATTTTTTCCGTTCCTTGTGGTGTAACTGCAAAAATGATAGAAAAATATAAGATTGTGGCAAAAAATTGCGGGATTAACAAAGTGTATTTTGCAGAAGCACCTATTTTATCTGCATTAGGACAAAGAATTCCACTAAACGATTCTTCGCCATGTTTTGTGATTGATATGGCGGGTGGAACAACAAATATTGCCGCTGTTTCATTAGATGGAATTATTGCTGGTGTTTCAGTAAATTTTGGTGGAAATAAGATCAGTACGGACATAATTGATTATATTGCAGAAAACTATAATTTACAAATAGGCTTACTCACAGCTGAAAAGTTAAAAAATGAAATAGGAAGTCTTGATAAAAACGACGCTTTAGTGGCTGTTGTTAACGGAAGAGATTTGAAAACAGGCGCACCAAGGACAATTACGATTAGAGCGCTTGATTTGGTTGAACCGGTATCGCAATATTTTGATAAAATAGCAGAGCTTGCTCTAGCCGTTTTGAAAAAACTTCCACCAGAAGTTTCTGCGGAAATTAGGCATGAAGGGGTTTACGTTTCGGGTGGTGCATCTTCAGTTTATGGCTTGGATAAATATTATAAAGATATTTTCCAAATGAAGATTAATATAGCTGAAAATGGATTGATGAGTGTTGCTCTTGGTGGTGGAATTGCTCTTGGCGACAAAGAAATTCTTAACAAAATAATTTTAGAAACAAAATAAAACGACATAATACCATGCATTATGATTAAAAAGGTCAAAATGTATGGTATTTTTATATTTAAAATGATTTTCGGAGGTGTGTCGTGGCAAAGAAAATCGTTATAACTTCAGGAAAAGGTGGTGTTGGAAAAACAACTGTAACGTCTAATCTTGGCTATTTGCTTGCAAAAGTAGGTCAAAGAGTAGTGCTTGTTGACGTTGACTTTGGGCTTAACAATTTAGACGTTGTTAACGGGGTTGAAAATAAGATAATTTATGATATAAAAGACGTTTTTGAAGGCAGATGTAGAATGCGACAAGCCTTGGTTGAGTGTACGATTAGCAAGAATTTGTTTGTGTTGCCGTCAAACAACGTTAATGTTTCTTGTGCTATCAACGGACAAAGCCTAAAGCTTATTTTAGAACAGCTTGAACCACTTTTTGATTACGTTTTAATTGATTGTCCTGCAGGGATTGATATAGGTTTTCATAGGGCAGTATCATGTGCCGATCAAGCCTTAGTCGTAGCAACGCCTAATATTACTAGTTTAAGAGATGCGGATAAGGTAATTTCTATATTAAACAGTTACAAATTAGATAAGGTTGGAATTGTGGTAAATAGGGCAAGGGGCGATTTAATGGTTGGTGATAAAATGATGATGCCAAATGATATCCAAGCTATATTAAAAACAGAGTTGATTGGAGTTTTGCCAGAAGAAGACGTTGTTTTTTTATCAATCGGATATGGTCTTCCTGTTGGTTCTGATTCGTTTAAGGCTTATAAAATATTAGCAAACAATTTGATTAAAGACACAAGAAAAATATTTGACGTAACAGGTAAATACGTTGGCTTTTTTGGTAGTATTAGAAGGAGTTTGAAAAAGAGCGTATGAGAAATAAGGGCAAAAAAGAACTTCTTAGGGTTCAAAACGTTTTAGAGGTTGACAGAATGTGGGCTAGGGATAGTTTTTTAGAACTATTAAAAAACGATCTTGGTAAAATATTGAAAGATTATTTTGAGTTTAGGGATAAACCAGAAATTAAAATAGAAAAAATAAGTGATAGATATAGAGTTGAATTTACTATATACGCATCAAGAGTATTAAATTTTGAATATGTGCCAAAACAATAGTAAAATAAATACAAAATAGACTTTATTATGTCTAACATAATTGATTATAATTGCTAGCACAATCGATAAAAAGATTGTGTTTTTTTTGTTTTTTTAAGATGTTTTTTGACTGAATAAATATTAAAGTAAAATCCAAATAAACCATTGACAATATATATTAAAATATATATAATATGTATATTAAGAATATTA
>JAZRMS010000039.1:0-7550 GCA_045647825.1 Christensenellaceae bacterium | reverse complement strand
AGGTTGAGAGCGAAAATTTTGCTAAAAAAGATTATGCTAAAAAGCAAGATTTAATACGTTTGCCAAATCAAACGGAAGATGAGGGCGGCGCTTGCCGTTTGGCAGAAATAACTCTAGACGGTGCAGAAGTTTGCCTAAAAGACGCAATAAGCAATCAGCCGTTACTCGTTAGGAAAAAACTTGGCAAGGGCTATGCGTATTTGCTTTGTACTTACGCATATCCAGGGCACGAAAAACTAAAATACGTATGCGCAAATATTATGCAAACGTTGTTAGAAACTTACGCGCAAAAAGACGTTTTTGTTAAGGATGAAACAAAGCAAGTGTATTGGTCGGACTGGAAAAACGGAGAAGGTGGCAAATTATATCTTTTAAATATTGACTGGACAAAAGACGGCAACAAAAAGGCAGTAGAAATAGTAAAAGACGACTTTGCTTTTAATTGCGAAGTTAAAGAGCATAATATTTTAGAGATAGCATATCAAAAGCAAAGCGCAGTATACGCAGAGGCGCAACAAGTTAACGTTGTTGCAAGTGAAGAAGATTTAAGCGCTTATGAAATATATGGTTTTGGCGAACGCGAGTTGCATATCCTTTCCCCAAGTAAAGCAAGCGTCTTTGTTGATGAAAAGGAAGTTGCAAAGGTCGAAAAAGAAACGACTATAAAGATAGAACTTAACGGAAAAGCGATTTTGCGCTTGCAACCAAATTAAATTAAGTAGTTAATAAAACTTTAATCGATACCTTTGCAAGTTTTTCAAGTAACGTTGATAAATATAAAAAACGGACATTATAAAATATTGTTGTCTTATAAGTCGATAAAAAAATCAAGTTTTCTATTGACAGCAAAAAAGTTTTATTTTAAAATGTATAATATACTAAAAAATGCGAGTGATAGAGGCTAATTTGTTTGCCTAAACGAAAGAAAAATAAGGAGAGAAAATGATTTTTAGAACAAAAAAAATAATCAAGATGATCACGCTTTGCCTTGCGTCAGTTATTTTGTTGACTTGTTTGTCTGCGTGCGGAGAGCACGTTTGTAAATTCGTTGATGGCGTATGCGAGTGTGGCAAGAAGGAAGAGCACGTTTGCGAATATGATAAAGGGCAATGTGCGTGTGGAAAAATAGACCTAACTTATTGCACCGAAGGTTTGGTTTTTGAAGAATATTTTTGTGAAGATTGCGAAGAGAACGAGTATAAGGTAACGAACTATTTTGGAACGGAAAAGAGAGTATATATACCCGAAACGTATCAAGGATTACCTGTAAAGACTATTGGTGAGAATGCTTTTGCCGGGGATGGCAATACTAAATTCGTTAACCTTACGGATATTGTTCACACGATAGAGAACAGCGCTTTTGCAGGAATGGGAAAGCTTGGACGCATTAACATTCCAAAAGGAATAAAACGCATAGGAAACGAAGCGTTCATTAATTGTAGCGCAGTAGAACAAATATATTTTAACGCAGAAGAGTGCGTAGACTTCGTTGATGGACACAATGCGTTCGACGAGGTTGGAAGTCCGTCAAGACCGTGCGTTCTCACGATAGGTAAGGATGCAAAGCGTTTGCCAGCGTATATTTTCCGTGGATATAATGATGGAAGACCATATATTACAAAATTAACGTTTGAAGAAAATAGTTCTTGTGAAAGTTTGGGAAGGGCTTGTCTTTTCTGGTGCTTGTCGCTTAAAGAAATTGATTTTACAAACGCAACTAAACTAAAAGTGTTAGAATACGGCGCGCTATTATATCTTCAATGCCGTGAAGTAAGACTTCCTGATTCGGTAGAAGTAATTGGTCCAGATATGTTCATTGTTTCAGTGCGCGTGTTAGAAAATTTATATTTGCCTGAAGGCGATTGGTACTTGACCACCGATCCTAACGGCGATTTTGTCACTAACGGAACTAAAGTTCCCGACTGCACCCCATCGGAACTTGTGGATTTTTGGTATGAACACGACGTTTGGCCTAGTGATATTTATTGGTGCAAAGATACAAGCAAATAAACAATTGATAAAAACGATAGGATTTTTTCCTATCGTTTTTTGTTGATAGGTAAAAGAAAGGCGCAAAATCAATCAGCCTTGTGGAAAACATTCGCAAGGCTTTTCATATTATATATTATGTTAAATAAAGCTTATATAAATTTATCAACCTTAAAACAAAACGCGCTAAAAGTAAAAAGCAAATTGCCTTCTTCAACAAGGTTTTGCGCCGTGGTTAAAGCAGATGCTTACGGGCACGGTGCGCCTATGATTGCATCTGCTATATACAATATCGTGGATTCGTATGCCGTTGCGTTAGTAGAAGAAGGTGAAGAGTTAAGATTAAGTGGAATAGATAAAGATATTTTGGTTACTTGTCCCGTGTATCCTTTTGATTTAGAAAGGTTAATAAGGTTTGATTTAACTGCAACCGTTAGCAGTATAGAGCAAGTTGGCTTATTAGAAAATGAGGCGAAAAGGCAAGGGAAAAAGGTTAAAGTCCACGTAAAATACAACACGGGAATGAATAGGCAAGGGGTGGACGGAATAGAAAACTTAAAAAACGTTCTTGATAAAATTAAAGCAAGTAAAAACGTTGTTTTGGACGGAATGTATTCGCATTTTTCCCGCCCCGAAAATAATGAGATAAGAAAAAGGGCGGAAAATAAATTTTTACTTGCAAATAATCTCATAAAGATATATAATAATAAGGCAAAGTGTCATATATCTGCAAGCGGTGGATTTCTAAAAGGCGCGTTTTACGATATGGTTAGAATAGGTATTCTACTTTATGGGTATAAGCCTTTTTGTAGTGACTTTAAGGTTGACCCTATTATGAAAGTCTATGCCCCTGTTATCACCAAAAGGGATATAGAAAAAGGTGAAAGCGCGCTATACGGAAAATGCCCTGCAAACGAAAATCAAAGTTTAAGTCTTGTTAGGTTTGGATATGCAGACGGGTTGCCAAGAAAAGCTGTTTTAGGGCAGTTTAACAATCGCTGTATGGACTTAACGGCTATAACGGGCAGGGAAGAAAAAAGCGAAATCGTTATTATGGACGACGCGGAAAAACTTGCAAAAGAATACGGCACTATCAGTTATGAAATACTAACAAGCGTTTGTAAACGCGCAGAAAAAATATACGTTGACGAGGAGAATAAATGAAATTACTATCCTACTTTATGAAAGAATTTTTTGTGGTGAACATGTATTTAATTATGTTTGCCCTAATCGACCTTGGCGTGTTGTGTATAGGCGATAATCTCATTTGGTTAAAACTAATACTATGTGGGGCTGTTTTAGTTTCCTTTATAATCATAGTTGGGATATTTATCGGAAAGGAAGCCGAAACGGCAGTTAGAGTAAGGCGTGGAAACGATCTTAACAGAGAACATATTATAAAAACGGGCAAGGACATGCCACTTAATCTTGCAGAAGAGTATAAGCCTTGGAAAGGGTTTGCAATGGGCGCTATAATTTGTATTCCACTAATTATATTTATGGGAATTCAGCTGTTGGTAAAATCACCTAATCCAGAGTTAAATCCCGGTGGCGCAATTTCTGCCTTTTTATATATGGTAGTATTCAGCTTTTTTAGAGTAGATAGCAGAGTGGATATTTTGCCAGCCGATTATAACTATATTTTCCTAGCAATTCCACTTTTAATTTTAACCGTTGGAATTTCGTATATTGTCGGTGCAAAAATTGCCACGAAAAAACACGAAAGATTTTTGGCTGGTCACAGAAAAACGGAGAAATAAGGTGAGAATAGTTGGTGGAAAGTATAAAAGCAGAGTTTTAACCGGCTTTGAAAATATAGGCGTGCGCCCAACTTCTGATATGGCAAGAGAAAGCCTTTTTAATATCTTACAGACTAGAATTTATGGTAGCGATTTTTTGGATTTGTTTTCAGGTTCTGGCGCAATCGGTATCGAAGCTTTATCTCGTGGGGCAAAAAAGGTTGTATTCAACGATTTTTCTAGAGAAAGCGTCAAAGTTATTAAGAAAAACTTGGAAAAATTAAAGGTGGAAGAAGACTATCAAGTAGTCAGTTTTGATGCCATTACCTTTTTAGCTCGTACCGACCAAAAGTTTGATATAATATATATTGACCCACCGTATAAAAGTGGTCTTGGCGAACAAGCAGTTGAAAAATCTTACAATGCTTTAAAAGAAGACGGCTTGGTTATTTTGGAAGGCGAAAGTGCGTTTGACGGGGATATAGAAGGGTTTGTAGTCAGCGACAAAAGAAGATATGGTAGGGCGCATTTAACCTTTTTTACAAAGGAGAAATAAAATGAAAACTTGTGTTTTTGCAGGAACGTTCGACCCCTTTACCAAAGGGCACGCGTTTGTTGTGGAAAAATGTTTGGAAATTTTTGATAAAGTCGTTATAGCAGTTGGTGTTAACGTTGATAAAAAGCCTTTGTTTACCACAGATGAAAGGGTGGATATTATAAACGCCGTTTATCAAGATAACGACAAAATAGAAGTTGCCGTTTTTGAAGGCATGCTAGTTGACTTTATGAAAGAAAAGGGCATAAAGTTTACCGTGCGTGGACTTCGCGACGTGGACGACTATAAATACGAAACTACAATGGCAAGATATAACGAAGATATGTATGGGGAAGTTACAACGTTATTTATTCCAACACCAGCAAACCTTTCATACGTAAGCTCTTCTGCAATGAGAAACATTATTAGTCTTGGTGCAGATTTTAACGAATACGTGCCGGAAAAAGCCATTGCAAAGATAAAAGAATTAATAAAAAACAAGTAAAAGATAACTTATGGATTTATTTGATTTAGCAAGAAAGGCAAGCGGGAACGAACATCAACCGCTTGCAGAAAGAATGCGCGCAAAAACCCTTTCTGAGTTTTTAGGGCAAGAGCACATAGTTTCGGAAACGGGACTTCTTCGTCGCGCAATAAAATTAGATAGGCTAGGTAGCTGTATTTTTTGGGGGCCACCAGGTTGTGGAAAAACCACCCTTGCAAACGTTATTGCAAACGGAACGGATGGAAATTTTGTCAAGTTAAACGCCGTTAATAGTGGCGTTAGCGACGTTAAAAAGGTTATAGAAGAGGCGCAAACAAACGCCAAACTATACGGAAAGAAAACATATCTTTTGCTTGATGAGTGCCATAGGTTTAACAAAACACAAAGCGATAGCTTGTTACCTGCAATAGAAAGGGGGGATATAATTTTTATCGGCTCAACCACCGAAAACCCTTTCGCGTCAATGACGCCTGCAATAGTTTCTAGGTGTAGAGTTTTTGAACTTAAAAGATTGTCGCAAGACAATATAGAAAAGGCGCTTAAACGCGCGCTAACAGATAAAGAAAAGGGGCTTGGGAATTACGATTTAATCGTTGAAGAAGAGGCGTTAAAACATATTGCAAGTACGGCGGCGGGCGATTTAAGAGTTGCTTATAACGCGCTTGAACTTGCTTGCTTGACCACAGAACCTAACGAGAACGGCAAAATTCACGTTACTATAAAGGATGCAGAAGAATCTATTCAACAAAAGGCGCTTTCTTTTGATGAAAACCTTTATTACGATATTCTATCTGCATTTTGCAAGAGTTTAAGGGGTAGTGATGCAGATGCCGCGCTATATTATATGCAAAGGCTTATTCAAGGTGGATGTGACCCGATGTTACTTGCAAGAAGACTTGTCGTTCACTCTGCAGAAGACGTTGGTATGGCAGACCCTAACGCACTTGTTGTTGCAACTAATGCAATGCTAGCCTTTGAAAGGCTTGGACTTCCTGAAGGATTAATTCCTTTGTCAGAGGCGATAATTTACGTTTGCGAGGCGGAAAAATCTAACACGGTTGTAGAGGCAATGTATTCTGCCAAAGAAGATGCAGTTACCGTTAAGGACGACAACGTGCCACCTCACTTAAAAAATTATGAGTTTGCCACAAAGGAAGACAAGAAAATAAAGTCGCTATATAAATATCCACACGACTACGGTGGATACGTTGAGCAACAATATTTGCCCGATAAGTTAAAGGGGAAAAAGTATTATAATCCAAAAGACAACGGCTATGAAAAAACCGTTAAAGAAATAAGAAAAAGTAAAGGAAAAAAATAACACTATGGACTACGCATTAAAACTTTCCAAAGAATTTTCAATTCGTGCCGACCATTCGGCAAACATAATCACGCTTATTGACGACGGAAACACCATTCCGTTTATCGCTAGATATCGTAAAGAAGCGACTGGCTCTTGTGACGACCAAGTTCTTCGTGAGTTTCACGATAGACTTAAATATTTAAGAAATCTTGACAAGAGAAAGCAAGAAATTGCAGATGCTATTACAGAACAAGGCAAGATGACAGATGAAATAGCACTTGCGCTTGCAGGGGCAGAAACGCTCACCGAAGCAGAAGATATTTATCGCCCATATAAACAAAAGAGAAAAACCAGAGCGTCTATTGCAACTGAAAAGGGACTTGCGCCACTTGCAGACTTTATTTTAGAGCAAACGGATGCATCTGTTCAAGAAAAGGCAAAAGAGTTTATTAACGAAGAAAAGGGTGTTGATAGCGTTGAGAGTGCTATTGCAGGTGCATCTGACATTATTGCAGAGCGCATTTCAGACGACGCTGAATTAAGAAAAACTTTGCGTAAAAAAGTTGGGGAAGTTGGCGACCTTGCTTGCAAACTTTTGGAAGCGGAAAATGCAAAAACCTACGATATGTATGCAGAGTATTCTGAAAAGATTGCAAAAATCCCATCACATAGAATTTTGGCTGTTAACCGTGGCGAAAAGGAAGAGTGCTTGAAGGTAAACGTAACGGTGGATAGCGAAGCGTTTGTAGAGAGCATAAAGAGTGTTTACGTTAAAAAGGATAACGAGGCTGGTCAAATAGTTGCTTGTGCAGCGGCAGATGCTTATAGCAGACTAATTTTCCCATCTATTGAAAGGGAAGTTAGAAGTGAACTTACTGAAAAGGCAAGCGAACAAGCAATAAAGATGTTTGAAGTTAACCTTCGCCCACTTCTTTTGCAACCACCACTAAAAGGAAAGATTATTTTAGGGCTTGACCCAGCGTATAGAACGGGTTGTAAGATTGCCGTTATCGACTCTGAAGGAAACGTTTTAGACACGGCTGTAGTTTTCCCAACCCCACCACAAAATAGAATTGAAGAAGCACAAGCAACTTTACTTAAACTAATAAAGAAACACGGTGTTTCTATTATTTCAATCGGTAACGGAACTGCAAGTAAAGAGAGCGAAATTTTCGTTGCAAACATGATAAAAGAAAGCGGACTTAACCTTTCTTATGCAGTAGTAAACGAAGCGGGCGCATCAGTTTATAGCGCAAGCAAGCTTGGGGCAGAAGAATTCCCAGACTTTGAGCCTGCTCAAAGAAGTGCCGTTTCTATCGCAAGAAGATTGCAAGATCCTTTGGCAGAACTTATCAAGATAGACGTTAAGTCAATCGGCGTTGGTCAATATCAACACGATATGCCCGAAAACAGACTAGAAGAAGTTTTGGGTGGCGTTGTAGAAGATTGCGTTAACTCTGTTGGCGTTGACCTTAATAC
>JAZRMS010000038.1:0-4357 GCA_045647825.1 Christensenellaceae bacterium | reverse complement strand
ACTTTTCCATACATAGGAATAGAAAATATTCCATCGCATTTATCTTTTGTAAGCCTTTTAACCCCGCTATCTTCGCCACCTATTACAAGCGCCATCTTGCCCGTTAAGTTGGTTTTATACATGTCGCTACCGCCAAGTTCTGCGCCATATACCCAATATCCGTTATCTTTTAATTCATCTATTGCGTTGTTAATGTTAGTAACTCTTGCAACTTTAACGTGGTTTAGTGCGCCTGCAGAAATTCTCATAACGGTATCGCTAACAGAGGCACTTCTATCTTTACTTATAATAATTCCGTCAGCACCAGCGCACTCACAAACCCTAATGATACTTCCAAGGTTGTGCGGATCAAGAATTTCGTTAAGAACGATAACTAAACCATCTTTATCTTTTGCACCTTCAATAATGTCGTCAATATCAAAATACTTATAGTCGGATACGTAAGCAATAAAACCTTGATTTCTCTTGCTTTCACTTTCCTTTTCAATAACGTATTTATCTACTAATTGAACTTTAACCTTATTAGAGCGAATAACGTTTATTAGCCTTTTACTAGCATCGTCTTTTAAGTCTTTTTGTACTAATACTTTGTCTATTTCTTTGTCTGTTTTAAGTAATTCGTAAATACTATTTCTTCCCTCAATCTTCATCTTTGTTTCCTTTATATAATAAGTAGTTTAGTCTATCAGTTTGTCCTGTTAAATGCAAATATCCAAGCACGGCCTCAAAGCCCGTTGAAAGATTATAGTCAGAAATACTTGCACTTTTTGCTTTATTAACCTTTTTAGCGTTTCTTGCTCTCTTAAAAATTGCCAATTCTTCTTCATTAAAAAGTGGTAAAATATCGTTTACAAATTGTGCTTGTGCACTTGCTTTCACAAAAGAAGTTGCCATTTTGTTAAGTTCGCCACATTTATAGTCTGTTGCAGATGCTAATTTTTCCCTTACAAACAGAGAATACACGGCATCTCCAACAAATGCCAGAACTACTGGACTTATATTATTCACCTTGTTTTTATCAATAACTTGTCCTAATTTAAACACAAAATTACCTATTTATCCTATTTTATTAATTATACTACATTTTATTTAAAATTACAATAGAAAAAGCCCGAATATTTTTGGGCTTCTTTAATTTTATATTTAATTTTTTATATCAGTTAATTGGCAATATAGTTAAATAATTAACTATCCCTTTGAACAAACTATAAGCAATTGCATCTTGATATTCTTTTGTAACAAGCAAAGCATCGTCTTCTGGATTAGATAAAAAACCACACTCTGCTATAACCGAAGGAAAATTGCTACAATTAAGTATATAATAATCACCCGTTAATGCTGAACATTGCCTAACTGCTTCTTTCATTTCATTAAAAGAAGTTTGTATAGACTCTGCCAAAAGTTTTGAACTTTCATCCCATTCTTTATAAAAAACCTGAGCCCCACGTCTAGTAGAAACGCAATATTTATTCATGTGTATACTAACAACCAAATTTGGCTTTGCTTTTTTAATTATATCTCTTCTCTTTTGCATATCTTTTTGCTTAAAAGATTGCGTTGCAATTCCATATAATCCAGCATCAGTATTTCTTGTCAGAACTACACTCATACCAGCATTAACCAAATAACTTTCTAGTTTTTTAGTAACTGCAAGATTTAATTCACTTTCTTTAACACCAGAATTAATACCAGAAACACCACCATCAATTCCACCATGTCCAGCATCTAACACGACTTTAATTTTATTAGCATTTGTTTCACCAATAGGCGTTTTTCTTATTGCAGAAAAACAAAATATAAACGTTAAAAAAGTGATTATTAAAATTGATGCAATCAAAAAATTTTTTCTTTTAATAAAAAGCATATACCCCTCAAAAAATGTTGATAACTATACCAAAAACGCCTAGTTATCAACATAATTCAAGTGATTTTACACATATAATGTTGATAACTTTTATCATATAAACACTAATGTTTATGCTAAAAAGAAAAAAATTATCCACAATAAATACGCCTTTTCATTTTTTTAATAAAAAAATTAGCAAGTTAAAAAACTGCTAATTTTACCACAATTCAATTTTTATTTACTTTATTTTAGACAAACAATCTATCGTCTAGACATGAAACATAAAACCAAAAAGTTATATTTTATGCGAATACAGAATTTACCGCTTTGATTACAATTTCTCTTTCTTGATCAGTTACAATCTCGTCAAAATCGTTAAACTGGTTATATGTGATATCATTTTTCGTGAGCATCTTATACCAGCAAAGGGCTAACAAATATCTACCCGCGCCAAGAGATGCGTGGACAGTATCACGATGCATCTTTTCAACACCTAGGTCTAAAGCCCTCATCATAGCTTCACCGCAAGGAATGATACCATAGGAGCATATACTCTGCGACACTTTGTTATAACAATCGCAAACAGCAGATAGCATATCTTTTGAAGAAGCGTATCCCAAACGCATCAATCTTTCACTAGCATCCTCATACGCCCACGTTTGATGTATTAAAATTTTTGTGTGAGGACAATATTTTCTGACGTACGTAGCAAGTTCTTCAATATATGGCGAATAGGTTTCGTAGCGTCCACTGATAGGACTTGCCTGTTGCAAGGTAACAAAATCCCAGTCATCACTAACAAGTGCTTGTCTAATAGAAACCATGATGCCTGTTCTTTCTCCGTTAAACTCAAAATCGTATGCTACTTTGTCATCAAGCATATTAAGATAATGTCTTCGTAATGGGCAACCGCCAATATATAGATTTACGGTCTTAATTTCCACACCTTCTTGTTTTGCAAGGCGGTGTAAATATCTTTGAGCATCTTGGGAAAAGCTGTTGCCAATAGATAATATTTTCATGATATAGCTCCACTATATGTTATTTTTAACCAAACATACCAACGTCTCAACGTGTTTGGTTTGAGCAAACATGTCAAATGGTCTAACAAGTTCAACTTCGTATCTATATTGTGGATTTGCTGACTTTTTTATTTCGCCATCGACTTCTTCAAGTGTTCCAACTAAAAGTCCAACGTCACGAGCAAGTGTCGATGGTTTGCAAGAAACGTATACTATCTTATCAATATTGCTGTTGATTATTGCATCAATAACCTTTTTATCACACCCTTTTCTTGGTGGGTCTAAAACAACGCAAACTTCTGCGTTTTCTTTTCTTTCTTTTGCTATTATGTCTGGTAGAATATCTTCGCATTTCCCTTGGTAATTGCTAATCTTATCAGACAAATCGTTCAATTTAACAAGTTCGTTTGCACAAGCAACTGCCTCTGGCACAATTTCAACACCAATCGCTTTTTTAGCGCCCTTTGCAAGTAGAGCCGTCATAAGTCCTGCACCGCTATACGCGTCAATTACAACCGTATCTTCAGTAGCATTAACTGCATCTCTAACAGCAGAATAAAGCTTGCTGCAAACGGAATTGTTTACCTGCATAAAACTTTGTACGCCTATTTTATACTTGATTCCAAGCATATCTGCAGTATAATCAGGCGCGCCGTGAACAAGCATAAATTTATCGCCATAAATAACGTTTGTTCCCTTATCGTTAACGTTTAGATATAACGAAAAGGTATACTTAATATCTTCTTTTAATATTTCGATTAAACGATTAACGCCACGCAATTTATCTTTTAAGCACACGGCTGTTATAATTAAATTGCCTTTAACTTCTTTTACGGTTATTTCACGAAGTTCGCCACTATTAGTAGCCTCGTCGTAACCTTTGATATTATATTCATCAATAAATCTCTTAAAGGCTAATATAATATCTTTAGTCCAAGGTGCATTAATCACACAGTCTTCAATCGCCACAACTCTATGTGAGTTTTCTGCGTAAAAACCTATAATTACGCCTATATCAGTTTGTACTACCGGAAGTTGAAGTTTGTTACGATAACGATAGTGATCGTCACCCTTAACCGTACTTTTAACCTCCACGTTTAGTGCAGCAATCTTTTTAAAACTGCTTGCAATAGCATCTTCTTTAATCTTAAGTTGCTGAACGTATTTTATATGTTGAAGTTGACATCCCCCACAACGTTGAAAAACAGGGCATTTTGGTCTTACCCTATTTTCAGCCGGGGTTAAAACTTCAACCACCTTGCCATAAGCACATTTTGACGTTACTTTAAGCACTTTATATTTAATTTTTTCGCCAACGAGCGTGAAAGGAACGAACACAACCGTTCCATCATCTTTAATAACGCCTTCTCCGTTAACTCCGAGAGCCGAAACAACACCAACCCTCTCTTCGTTCTTCACCATTACAAATTCCCTTATTTTATAACCCTTTGCAAATATCTACTAATAAATATTCTCATTACGGTTATAA
>JAZRMS010000037.1:0-2270 GCA_045647825.1 Christensenellaceae bacterium | reverse complement strand
AACAACAAAAAACTTTGCGATATGGCAATCGACTTAATGATAAAAAAATTAGATAGAAAATTCTTTAAGTTGCGCCAAAACATACTAGTAAAACCCGAACTAGTCATTAGAAATTCTGTTAAAGATTTAACAAAAAATTAGAACGAAAAAGTTTCGTCAATTCGTAAAGTTTATGCTTGTAAAATTGTGCTATAATATCGACACATAGTTAAAAGGAGAAATCAAACATGTACAACATTCTTAATTTCGGCGCTATGTCAGATGGAAAAACTCTTTCAACTTGCGCTATACAAAAGGCCATTGACGCTTGTAGCCAAAACGGTGGTGGAAAAGTTATCGTTCCAAGCGGTACTTTTATAACAGGTTCTATATTCTTAAAAGATAACGTTGAATTTTATTTAGAAAAAGGTGCGCTATTAAAAGCAAGTACTAATCTTGATGACTACAACCAAGAAGATGCTTACGAACAAAACTGGAGTTCTAGTAGCGAACAATGGAACGGAAAACACCTTATTATGGCTATTGAATGCAAAAACGTTGCATTAACAGGGCAAGGCGTTATCGACGGCTCTGGTAAATTCTTTTTTGAAGAGCCAAAGCTTTACCCCTTTTATCCTTGGATGGGTTACGTGTTTGCAAACGGCTTTGCTAGAGCAAAAGATAAAGTTAATCTTAGACCCGGTCAAATGATATGCTTTATTGAGTGTGATGGCGTTACCATAACCGATATAACTGCACAAAACTCAACTTGTTGGACGGTTTATCTTTACGGTTGCGAAAACGTTTTAGTTAAAGGCGTTAATATTTTCAACCCCGACAATATGGGAAACACAGACGGAATTGATATTGACTGCTGTGTAAACGTTAACCTTTCAAACTGCAAAATTGACACGGGTGACGACGCTTTAACCTTGCGCTGTTCTTCTGCACGCTTAAAAAAATATCGCCCTTGCGAAAACGTAACCGTTTCTGACTGCGACTTAGCATCTTCGGCTTGTGGTGTTCGTGTTGGCGTTGGTACTGGTGAAATTAGAAACGCAAATATTTCTAATATAAAAATAAAAAGAGCAGGGTTTGCAATCAACTATATTACAAGCTATGCTGGGCGTGGTAGAGCAGAAATAGAAAACGTTAATTTTGAAAACGTACAAATAGAAAACGTTGGTTTCCCTTTCCAAATTGAAGGAGACGTCGGTTTCGTTAAAAACGTCAATATTGAAAACGTTGATGCGAATGCACTTTGCGGAATAAATCTAAAAGCCGTTAACGAATGTAAAGTTTCCAACATACTTTTGAAAAACTTTAACCTTTCCATTGTTCCCGATAAGCGACCACTTGATGATCAACTAAAAAGACTTCGTGGGAATTCGCTAGTAAACGTTGTGGGCATTGATAGTGCAACGTTTAGTAACGTTAACGTTAAAATAGAGCCTTCACAATTAGGCACTTGGGAAAAAGTTTTAAACAAAGAAAATTGTGGTAATATCACCTTTAACAACTGCTCTTTCCCACAAGAAGATTAAATTAAAAAGCGTTGACAAAAGTCAACGCTTTTTCTTATTTATTCCACTTGTTTATAATGGCGTTAATTTGAGAAGTTAATTTTGCTTTATCCTTGTTGTTTAATCCAGCAAGGCGCTTGGTGAGCGATAAAAGCGACTCTGCAGAGCCAACTAGATTTCTTTGAACACTATCTTTTCTGTTCTGCCTTGCCTTGGCTTTTTCTATTCTAACGCACTCGGTTGATATGGTCATAACCCCACTCTTTAAGTCGTATTCTGCACCACTACAAGGCGTTTCTATCGCATAACCTATATTCATCAATTCTTCTCTAAAATCAACTATAGACTGTTCGTCCCCGTGATTTAAGAACACCGTTTTTGGTTTATGACTAAATGCTTTTAGCCAAGCGATAAGTCCATCTTTATCTGCGTGACCACTTAATCCCTTTAGAGAGCGAATTTCTGCTCTAACGGCAATATCTTCGCCAAACAATTTAACGTTCTTTGCACCGTCCAAAAGCGCTCTACCAAGGGACGCGTTTGCTTGATAACCAACGAAAAGTATCAAGTTTTGGCTATTATATAAATTGTGTTTTAAGTGGTGGCGAATTCTTCCTGCCTCGCACATTCCACTTGCGGAAATTATAACCTTTGGCGTGTTATCAACGTTTATGAATTTAGAATCTTCCACGCTAACTGCAAGTTTTAGTCCATCAAATTTTATAGGGTTAAGTCGGATCGTAGCCATGTCGTTCTGTGAGCCAAGGA
>JAZRMS010000036.1:0-1707 GCA_045647825.1 Christensenellaceae bacterium | reverse complement strand
CGGAGCCTTATCTCCCAAATGGAAATTATTTCAAACACGCTAAAAAAGGACGGTTTCCCGTCCTTTTTAATTTCGATTGAGAAAACGTGATGCACTTTTCTCGACGGTACGCAAAAAGGGAAAAACCGCGCCTGCGCTTGTCCGGTTTTTCCCTTTTATTTTTTTGCTATGTTACACTGCTATTTTTTAGCGGTGTTTTTCTTTTTTACCCCTAAACTCTTGACCGCAACCTTGCGCCGTGGTATTCGGTAAAAGAAAATAAGGAGGTAGCCCAACTATGTCTAATCTCGAAAACTTACTCATAGTCTTGAAAATTATCTATACGATAATTCTCATTTTTAAGGCTTTGGACTAACCCCTTACGGTTATCCATTATACCACATCTCAAGAACGCCGTCAAGTGTTTTCCCCGTTCTTTGAACGCCTTTCCCTTTCTTTTTTTCGCTGTTGCTATCGCCTCGCGGACGGGGAATACTTCCCCTGCTTTGGCGCAACCGGCTTTGCTGTTCTTCCCTTACGCCTCCGGCTAGGCTCTCGCGAAGGGCGCTAACGCGCCAAACTAATAAAGGTAAGGTTTTATCGTTAAAACCTACTTTTTTCTTTTTCCGTGCTATAATTGTTATTGGGTTATCAATCATCATTTTTTTCCATTTTTATTTCTAAACAATCTAATACGTCTTCTAATACTTCATCTAGTGTACATTCCGAAGACATATAAGGACTTTTGGTATTATCAACATCATAATAAAAGAGATAAGAACGCAAACGACTACGAAAACGTTTTATGAATTTTTCTTTCGATAATTGATTACCTAATAAACCGCAATTTTTATTTATTTCCTCTACCTCATCTTTTCCAAACGTTTGGAAAAATGCAGTTGAAGAAGACGTTTCAATGGACGATACGTCTTCAAGCATAATTTGCCCGTCAATTTGCTTATTTTCCAAAGAAGAAGATACTATAACAAGCGACTCTTTTTTATCTGCTTGCCAATCAGGCAAATTTTTACTAGCACCAGGATTTTTATTTACATATTTTATATATTCTTTCAAAACACGCACAGATGTAGACGGCGGTATTTGTTCTTCAACAGAAACACTTAAACATAACGCATTTGCCATTTCTACGAGTTGACTATATTTATAATTTTTATACACGGGGTTTATCCAACTTCTATAATTACCGTATTCATCACGAGCGCAAAACCGCTTAAATACTTTTATTAAATTATAAGTAGACGATTTAGCTAAATCAAATTCAGCCTCAGCAAGTTCTTCAATATTCGCATAACCAAGAACTTCCACATAATTGTAAATTTGCGCCTCATATAAATGACAACCAATTAAAAAAAACGTATCGCCTATTTCTTTTATATATGTTCTTACATGCTCTAAAAAATTTTGTGCGCTCGGTAATATTTCTTTTTTTGTATAACTTGTCAATTCTTTCATAACTTTCTCCATTATTAAATTTGTCTTCTCTTTAATTTTTTAGGAACAGGCAATTCGCTTTCCGTATCCTCCGAGTCTTCCAGCTCTTCTTTAAGTTCTTGCCGTACCAACGGGTGTAATTTTATAAATTCCTCTATATCTTCGATTTTATATGTTTCTTTCGGATACTCTTTATATTCATATCCTACCTTTTCAATACCATGCAAAAAATACGGTACAGCCGAGAAACTATTATAACGTTCAAAAATATTTCCT
>JAZRMS010000035.1:0-3369 GCA_045647825.1 Christensenellaceae bacterium | reverse complement strand
TTGCTTAAACCCGATTTTTCTAGCATTTCAAAAACACCCATCCAAACAGCGTAAACGATTATTACTCTTGCTGTTAAAGTAAGTGCTTTTTCGCCACCAGATAACATAGATGCTAAAACACTTTCTGGGTTAGTAAAAAGTAACAATGTTATTGAAATGGATATAATTAAACCAAAAATTACGTTCATATCAAAATTTTATGCTGAATATCTCTTGAATATGAAAGGAAAATGTGTTATTATATACTAGTATATAATTTTTGACGGGATTGAGGTTATACATGATTAAACAACTTAAGTTTGATGGAGAAGATTATTCTGTCGTTCACCAGTTTCAAGGTTGGAAGATAGGAATGCTAAAATATAGTCAAAGATTTTCTTCTTTTGATAGACTAGAGCGCCATTTTTTAACGGACGAGGTTTTTTTGCTTTCGGGATCGGCAACGCTTTATACGGATAAAGAAACTATCGTTATGGAAAATTCCGTAGCTTATAACGTTCCTAAAGGCGAATGGCATCATATAGTCGTTAGTAAAGATGCAAACGTGTTAATCGTTGAAAACGTTGAAACAGGCGATGAAAATACTGAAATAAAATTTATTTAACGGGTGAAAAAATGAAAGATAAGTATTATATAACAACAGCAATTGCATACACTTCTGGAAAACCACATATCGGCAACACTTACGAAGCTATTTTGGCAGACAGCATAGCACGTTTTAAAAAGTTTGAAGGATATGACGTGTTTTTACAAACGGGAACTGATGAACACGGTCAAAAAATAGAAGAAAAAGCAGCAGCCGCAGGAAAAACGCCAAAGG
Source organism: Christensenellaceae bacterium (assembly GCA_045647825.1). GTDB lineage: Bacteria > Bacillota > Clostridia > Christensenellales > Borkfalkiaceae > UBA1259. Next base: position 2,549 of record JAZRMS010000035.1, on the reverse strand, counting down.
AATTTGTTGACGGGGTTGCTGATGAAATTAAAAGACTTTGGGATTTAGTTGGCGTTTCTTATGACAAATTTATAAGAACTACCGACGAATATCACGAAAAACAAGTTCAAAAGATTTTCAAAAAATTGTATGAACAAGGTGATATTTATAAAGGTTCATACGAAGGTTGGTATTGCACCCCTTGTGAATCTTTCTGGACGGAAAGTCAATTAGTTGACGGAAAATGCCCTGACTGCGGTAGAGAAGTTAAAAAGGCTCAAGAAGAAGCATATTTCTTTAAGATGAGCAAATATGCCGACAGATTGATGAAATATTATGAAGATCATCCTGAATTTATCACGCCGATTTCTAGAAAGAACGAAATGGTGAATAACTTCTTAAAGCCAGGTCTTCAAGATTTGTGTGTTTCAAGAAGTTCGTTTAAGTGGGGAATACCAGTAGATTTTGATAGTAGACACGTCGTTTACGTTTGGCTTGATGCATTAACCAACTACATTACAGGTATTGGTTATGATGCTGACGGCAATAATAGTGAACTTTACAACAAATTGTGGCCTGCAAACGTTCACGTTATAGGTAAAGATATAATTCGTTTCCATACCATTTATTGGCCTATTTTCTTGATGGCGCTAGGTCTTCCATTGCCCGAAAAAGTATACGGACACGGATGGCTTTTGCAAGATGGCGGAAAGATGAGTAAATCTAAAGGCAACGTTATTTATGCAGATGATTTGGTTGATTTCTTTGGTAAGGATGCCGTTAGATATTACGTTTTAACTGCTATGCCACAAGATAACGACGGGCTTATTTCTTGGGAATCGGTTATTGATACTGTTAATAGCGACCTTGCAAACGTTTACGGAAATTTGGTTAGCCGTACTATTGCAATGAGCAATAAATATTTTGGTGGCGTTGTTGAAGACAGAAAGGTTTATGAAGAAGTTGATTCTGAACTTAAAGAAGTGGTTACCTCTGCAAGAGATAAAGTCGTTGCAAAAATGAACGAATTTAAGATTGCAGATGCTATTTTTGAAATTTTAACCGTATTCCGTCGTGCAAATAAATATATTGACGAAACTATGCCATGGGCACTTGCAAAAGACCCTGAAAAAAGTGATAGATTGAAAACCGTGTTATATAACTTAACCGAAAGCATTATTGTTGGAACTTCGCTTATTGCTCCGTTTATAACGGATACAGCTAATAAAGTTAGCAAAATGCTTAACGTTGAATTGAGATCGTTTGACCAAGCAGACAAGTTTGGATTAATCGATAGTGTTAAGGTTACGGAAACGCCAGAAATCTTGTTTGCAAGATTAGACGGTGCAAAAATTATGGAAAAGGTGAATGCTATGATAGCAGAAAGAGCAGAAAAACCAGCAGTAAAGACAGAAGAAAAGAAACCAGAAGTTAAACTTCACGATCACTCTAAAAAAGAGCCTATCGACATAGAAGATTTTGCAAAAGTTGAACTTAAAATTGCAAAAGTAATAGCGTGCGAAAAGGTTGAAAAGAGTAAGAAGTTGTTAAAATTAACCGTTCAACTTGGTGAAGAAACGAGAACGGTTGTTAGTGGAATAGCACTTTATTATACGCCAGAACAATTAATAGGTAAGAAACTTGCAATGATAACAAATCTTAAACCGGCAAAACTTTGCGGAATAGTAAGCGATGGTATGATTGTTTGCGCAGAAGATGAAAACGGAAACATTGCATATTTAACACCCGAAAAAGATATAGCAGACGGGAGCATGATTTTTTAATGTTTGTAGACACGCATTGTCATCTTCACGACGATAAATTAGTAGATATTGATAAAGTTGTTTCAGAATTTGAACGTGATGGTGTTGAAATTGCAATTAATGCAGCGTGTTGCGCACTAACTTCTGAAAAGGGGAAAGACCTTGCGGAAAGATTTAAGTCGGTATATTTTATGACCGGTTGTCACCCGAGCGACGTTAATGGTTTTGATCAGCAAGAATTTGATAGAATTTGTGCTTTAACTAGCCACGAAAAATGTGTTGCCGTGGGCGAAATAGGGCTTGATTATTACTGGCCTAGGTTTGATAAGCAAAAACAACAAGATGCATTTATAACTCAAATTGAACTTGCGTATCAATCAAAACTTCCTTTTTCAATCCATAGTAGAGATGCAACGGCGGACACGTTAAAAATTCTAAAGGAAAATAAGAGCAAGCTAACATATGGTGCAGTAATGCATTGCTTTTCTGGTAGCGTTGAAACGGCAAGGGAATTACTAAATTTAGGGCTATATATTTCGTTTGCTGGACCTTTAACATTTAAAAACGCAAGAAGTTTGCCAGACGTTGCAAGGTTTGTGCCGTTTGATAGATGCTTGACAGAAACGGATTGCCCATATCTTGCGCCTCATCCATTAAGGGGAACTGTCAACACACCTAAAAACGTTTCTTTGGTTACGGCAAAATTAGCCGAAATTAAAGAAATAGAAATAAGCGAGTTTGCTAGTATTGTAATGCAAAACGCAAAAAGACTTTTTACAAAATTAAATTAAAACAAAATAAAGCCGA
>JAZRMS010000034.1:0-3929 GCA_045647825.1 Christensenellaceae bacterium | reverse complement strand
TATTAACGTAGTTGTGATAATATGCGTCGTTGTGACCAGATTGAGCATATGTCCAAGAATTGATTCCTTCTTGTTTTACGTCGATATCATCAGTTAAATACCAGTAACCACAACCATCTGCATTCATAAGTCTGCTGATGTTAGTCTTATTGAGAGCAACTATGATGTTGAGTTCATCTGCTAATTTCATTACTGATTCTGGAAGAGTGAACTTTTCTTGTGCCATTGCAGCCATTAATTCAGTTCCGGTTGCATAATCAAAATATTCAACACCGTTTGTAGCCTTTTCATTACTGGTGTTTTCAGCATAGTAATCTGTAACGCCAGAAGCAGTAGATGCGGTTAAAGGCGCGCCTGCGTGATTAAGAACTACTAGGTTATCTACAACAGGACGATAAGAAGTTGCCTCGCCAGATCCAAGAATAGCATAAGCCAAATTCTGTCCAGTAGCAATTAAGCTGTTTTTTATTACGTATGGTGATTGAACAACTGATGCTATTACAGACCCACGGATGCCAGCAATTACATCCGCTCTAACAGCAATGTTTTCAATAGTAGTTACCGCACTTGCTCCACCTATTATTTGAGAAGCCAAACAGCCTCTATTGTATCCGCAGCCAGTCATTAAAAATTCAATGCCTAAATTTTTAATGATTGCACCTTTAAGTTGGAAAAATATGCCATTGTACACATCACCCTTAGAATCACCTTCTGTTACACCAGCAAAGTTTAGTAAAGAATATCCATTACCATCAAAAAGTCCAGTAAATGTAGATTGAGAATTCCATTTAGCTGAAGTAGTTGACTTGCTATAATCCCACATATCAATATCTTCTGCTAGAACCCACTCACCTGAAGTAGCAGTTTGAAGCTTGGTGATATTTTCGTTAGTTAAAATAACTAGTTTTCCATCGTTATCCAACTTTTCGAAAAGATTGTTTGCACTTTCTGGAAGAGTCACTGTTTTGTCTAACATAGCATTAACAAGTGCCACACTATCAAGATAAGGAGTTGCACCTTTTACAGTCTTATGAAGACTAGTAACCTTTCCTAAAGTTGCATTCCCACCTTGGGTATAAACAACGTTATTTGCCGTGACTGTTGCTGCTGGATATGTTGCATTAGCTCCATCTGCAATACCAACTAACATACCAGTAACGTTGCTAGCCGTTGCTTTAGCCGTAACAAATAAACAATCATTTAAAACAAGAGTGTCATTTCTTCTCATAACTGCGACTAAAAGTCCAGTATGATCGCCAGCCGCAGGAACATGCATTGAAACGTTATCTATAGTAACCGTTGATTTTACAGTTTGATCGTTAACCATATACCCAAAGAACACGCCTGAGTATCTATTAATGCTAGTAACTGTAACGCTCATGTTTTTAATATTTCCACCAAGCGCAGACGAGAAAAGCCCCGAATACGTTGCAATAGTCTTAATATCTAAAAGCGAATATCCCAAACCATTTAAGGTACCATTAAAAATGTTACTAACAGCCGACCAAGACCCAACCGTAACATCCCCAGTCAACACGTAGTAACCGTTGAGTTCTGCTGCTACGCCAAGAGTAGCCTTTAATTCTGCTAGGTTAGAGATTGCGGTTGCACCGGTAACAAAGTCGGTTGAATATGCTTTGCCGTCTGCATCGAAAATGGTTATATATTTACCTTCGTTTTCTAGCTTTGCAACGGTGTATTTATCGGTAGCTTCGTCATAAGTAGCTGCAACCTTAACGTCGTCTACGTAGATTGACTCTGCATCAGTTGGTGCGCCAGGAATATGAACGTAAAGAGTTTTGTTGGTGTCTACTGCAGCATAGGTTTTATCAGAACGAAGACCATCGGTGAAATATCCCAAGTCTAAAACGTCTCTTCTTTCATAACCAGAACCTTCTTCCCAGTTAAGATATGCGTCGTTTGCAACGGCACGCATAGAACGTTCTACTTCGTTACTATTTTTTGCTTGATAATAAACGTCGCCAACTTTTGCATAGATCGCAGATTCAAACTGAACGTCTAACGCTTGAGCCAAAACGGCTTCCGTTGCGTTGCCAAAGTTCAAATATGCGTTCAAGGTTGCAACGCCGTTTTCAAAATGTGGTGCATCAAACTCTAACGCTTTAACGTTATCGCTACCAACGACGTTCATAGTTGCAACGTAAGTTACACCTTCGTGTGCGTTATGGAAATCTTCCGTAACGGTTGCAGAGAATTTGATGGCAACCTTTTTGTCGGTTAAACGAATGCTTGCCTTTTCAGCAAGTTCGAAACCTTCAACACCTTCAGTTACAATTGCATCTGCACTTGGGGCTTGAACGAATTCTGTAGCGCTTGCTTTTGTTTTGAAGTTGATAACTCCAAAAGCACATGCAAGAGCCATGAAGAATACCGCCACAAGCGTCATTAAAGAACGAGCTTGTTTCATTGTGGCACTACCCCCCCGAAGAAATCAGAAACGTCAAATTCTGCTCCTGAAGCCATTATTACGTCCATAACTTCGAAAATTTCTACTGCCATAGACGGTTTGAGATAAGTCTTTTTCATACTTTTTCTCCTTTTTAAAAAAGTTTTGCTATAACATTATATATCAGCAAAACATCATTGTCAACTAAAAATGTTTATTCTTTTTTGACTATTTTTATATTTATTTCTTTTGATTTTTTGACCTTTGTTTTTGCTTTTTTCTTTTTTTTATTGATTTTTTTCAGTTTTTATCTAGCTTTTTTCTTTGTCCGTTTTTCTCTTTGTCTTTATGAATATTTATTTTTTTTAATTTTTCGCTTTACTTTTTTATTTTTTTATTTTACAATAAAAATATGAAAGTTCCCGTTATTCATGAAAAAGAAATAGCATCCGTTCCTTATTCAAGGCTTATCGCCAGTCGTTCTTGCGAAGAACACTACCACACGTTCTTTGAGTTTTCTATCTGCACGGGTGGATCTTTTAAAAACTGCATCAACGACGTTTGGCACGACATTTCTCGTGGAAGAGTCATGCTTCTTCGACCTACGGACAAGCATTATTTCGTTGCAGAACTGCCACACACGGCTAGGGATATTTACGTTCCCACCGCCGTTCTAAAATCCGTTTGCGATTCGGTTGATCGCGCCCTTTACCCCAAACTCTTAAAAACCTCGCTTGCTATCGATTTTTCTATCAACGACTTTCAACTTCAACTAATCGAAAACAAACTTAATTACTTTAACAACACGTATGAAAAGTCCGAACTTCAGTTAAAGGCTATGCACCGTGCTGTTATTCTTGATATTATTCAGCTTTGGCTAGAAAAGGATATTTCAAGCTCCACAAAGCTCCCAGAGTGGATTTCTCTTTTAACTTCTCAAATCGGTTCTGAAAAGTTTCTCACTCGCAATATAGAAGAGATCGTTGCCACCACCAACTACTCTCACGGCTACGTTTGCAGAGAATTTAAAAAACACGTTGGCATTACTTTGCAAGATTACATTGCAAACGCAAAGTTTTCTTATGCTATAGCGCTTTTAGAAAGCGGGGATATTTCCGTTTCTCAAATAGCAGACAGGCTTGGATACAACGCTGCATCAAACTTTACCATCGCGTTTAAGAACAAGTTTGGCGTTTCACCCGCCAAGTGGATTAAAAACAAGCAATAAACTTAAAAACAATGAAAAAGCGCCACGGTTTTTCCATGGTGCTTTTCCTTTTATCTAAAATTATATTTATCTTTCAATTCACTTAAAAATTCTATACTTTCAAACAGCTCTCTTTCGCTCTCAAAGTCGCTCTTATAAGCCTCTATAAGCATTGAGCCGTCAAACCCAACGTCTTTTAGCCTGCTAAATAATTCGTTAAAATCGGTCAATCCTTTCCCCGGCAAACACATCTTTCCGTCCTCTTTAACGTCAGACAAATGAACGGTAACAAGGTCGTTTCCCATTTCTTCTAAA
>JAZRMS010000033.1:0-5402 GCA_045647825.1 Christensenellaceae bacterium | reverse complement strand
ACAATTTAAGCTTTGCGCTAAATACGGAATAAAAAATCTACTTATGATGAAAGCGCCAACTTTCTTTATGGATGAATACGAAGAAATGCAACGCTTGGTAAAAGAAAACGATATGATAGTTCAAATTGAACTTGAAATGCGTTACGATCAAACGGTTAGACACTTAAAGCAACTTATTGACGACGGTGCTATAGGAAATCTATTGTCTATCGAAATAAACAACACAACAGTCGTTGTGCCGCCAGAAAACTTACCTTGGGTAACCGATCCCAAGAGAAGTTATGGAAGAAAGGTTGCACTAAAAGATGGAGATGATCGTTTCCGCGGTGGCTGTCTTACCGACCACCCACACGCTTTCGACCTCTGCCGTTTCTTTACAGACTCTGAATTTGAAAGCGTTTATGCAGACGTTTCTCCATCAATTAGAGGCAGATTTAAGATCGAAGAGAGTGTTTTTGTCGTTGGCAAAATGAAAAACGGCGTTACAATAACCATCGACCCATCTTACTCAAGACATGAAAACAAATTGCCTCCCGTAGCGAGTGACGCTTATGGTTGGGAAGGTTATCCAAAGAGAGTTGAAGTTTTTATTAACCTACACGGTGACAAGGGCTCTATCGTTTGCGACTGCTTCCACTCTGGAGTTTTCTATCTCGGTCTTCCCTATAACGTTTACTCTCATCAATACGTTAGTGGAAAATCCACCCACTACGGTCCTGCACTTGACTCGCTTGCGCGTAGCATTAGAACACATACCCCTGCGCTTACTAATCTAGACTCCCACAAAAACACTATGAAAGCCGTTAGCGCTTGCTACGAAAGCATATCTACGGGCAAACCTATCAAACTTTAATCTTATTAACCCCTTGTAGAATTGCGTAAAACGGGTTAAATCATTTACACCAAATAAAAATCGCGACCTTTCTTTTTTTAGAAAGTATCGCGATTTTTTGTTATAAACTTATAAATTTATACGCATAATTAAAAAGTTTGTTTAAGTTTTTTTCAGAATACTCAACCTCTGTTGAATACGCCCTTACAACGTCTATAAGCGCACTAAAATCTTGCTTGCCGTTTGTTTCGTTTAATGCTATATTTTTTACTATCCACCACGAAATAACGCACGCTATCGCCCTTGAGCGCACCCAAATCGTATCCTCTGCCCCAAGCAAATGTCTGTAAAAACTATTTACTAAAAACTGCTCTGCTTGAAGTGATAATGAATTGTTTGTTTCACAATTTAATGGTGAATTAAGAAGGTTTTTTAATCGTTTAGTCCAACTTTTATCCGCTCTTTCAAAGGCTATAAATTTTTTTATTGTTTTAGCCAAATCTTTTTGGTTTATTTTTGCATTACAGATAGATAAAATCTCTTCTATTCTATCGTTTATATCCTTATTTCTATCTTGTATAACGTTTAGAAGGCGCTCTCTAAACTCTAACAGGTTTTTTTCGTTAAAGTCTAGTTGCTCTTCATTTTTGTCGTTAAAGCATGCTATGGGCGATATTTTGCCCGTAAAAGACAAAATAATCCTTACTGCTTCCTCACAACAAAACCCTAGTCCCATTTCGGTTGTATCACCATAAAAACTTCTAAATCTTGGGTGGTCCCTGCACACTTGACAAAGACTTTTTTCGCCAAGGTTTATTATAAGGTCACAAAGGTTTTTATTGTTCAAAAACGCACATCTTTTTTGCTTATCCAACTTAAATTGTGCTTTTTTAAGATTAATCCCACTAATCAAAGTGGTTTTAAATTCAGAGCTTTCGCGTTTATAATTATCTAAACTCTGTTCGTCAATATTAATTTCCCAACCAGCGCAACAAGTATGCTTGCATTTTTCTGCTATGCACTTAAAAGATGGATAATAATTTAACACGTATTCTTTCATATCTACTCTTTTAAAAGACCGACCAAACACAGTTTAGTCAGTCTTTTGTTTAATCTTAAAGTTTTTTCAATTTCATCTTGCGTGCAATAAATGTTAAAGCAAGCAACACAACGTATAGGCAACCTATGGTGATAAAGATTGCACTCCAACCAAAGCTTTCCTTAACAAAACCAAACACCAAAGCTTGAATTGCAGCGCCCATATATACTGCCCAGTCAAACACACCGACAACGGTAGCAGACATTGCCTTTCCACCTATATCGCCTGCTATTGCCCATATAACGCCTGTTACCATACTGAACACACCAACAACGAACAACATTATAGTTGCTGGAAGTTGAGTTGTAAAGAACGGGAAGGTTATAAGCCCCAAAAAAGCAATTATTGATGCCAAAACTATCATAGGCTCTCTTTTTCCCTTAAATATCTTGTCCGTAATAAATGGGAAAACAAACATTGCGCATGCTTGCCCCAAAGGCAACACGATATAAGTGAACATATCGTTTTTGAGAGATAAATTTAGCGCTTCTGTAAAATATGTTGGAATCCAAGTTAAAAGACCGTATCTTCCAATACCAGCGATGGCAGAAATCAAACAGAAAAGTATTACTTTTGGTTCGCTAAACAAAAGCTTGTAAGGATATAAAAATCCTTTCTTTGCGATTTCTTCCTCTTGAAGTTTTGCTTTTTCGTCAACTTCATCTTGTTCAACAAGTTTTAGCCCCACGTCTTCTGGCTTAACCTTAAAAAACGCAATAAAGGCAATCAAAATAATTACCATAGGGATTATAGGATAACGGAAACCTGCTCGCCATCCCCAATCAGGATTAAGCACCAAACACCAAGTAACGGTTAAATAAGTTACCGCTTGAGCAAGGCCTGAAAATGCCGTGGCTATACCAGATGCAAACCCCCTCTTTTCTTTGGGCCACCATTTGTTTATAACACCTAATCCGTTAGACCAAACCATTGCCTGACAAAAGCCGTTAAGCCCCCATAGTATAGCAATTACCACCAAGTTTTCTTGGAAAGAAATTAAAAGATTCAATACGGCAGATGCAATTATTCCAAATATCATGAGCTTTTTATAGCCAAAATATGCACCTAGCCTTCCGCTAACCAACTGACCAAAAGCATAGCACCAGAATAATGCAGAAGAAACAACCCCTATCGTTCCTAAATCTGATGAAAAATGCTCTTTCATAAGTGGCATAACTAGGTTTATGTTTTGGCGACCGTTGTAGAAAAACAAATAGGTAAACCCAAAACTCAACAAAACTAGCCACGCGTATTTATTAAACTTTTTCGTTTCTTGATTTTTAATCATATGTTCTACATCCTTTTAACTTATAGAAAAATTTTGTTTAACGCTAATTTAATTATATCAAAAAATAATGCTTTTTCAAATCTTTTTGACACGTTTTCCATTAAAAGTAAATCCCGCTATATAAAATTGCGGGATTCACTTTTGTTGGTTTTTTTATGAACGATTCTAACTGTTGAAGATTTTCTCGTCAGCCTCGTCGAAAGGAAGAATCTCTGTTGTTACCCTCGCGTGATCGTCGAGATTATCAATCTCGTCAATATAATATCCGTCGTAAGAGAACGCGCGAATATTTAACGCAGGGAATATTTCGTTAAGTGCGTTTTCTGCATAGCACTTATCTTCACCTTTATGAATAAATTCCACAACCTTTTCCACCCAAGCAGACGCAGTTGCCTTTTCTAGTTTATAGAAAGGTTGGAAAGCAAAGCAATCCTCATCAAAAATCTTTATAGAAACCTCCATAACCTTGCCATCCTTAATTCTTCCCTTAAAGTCTTTTTCTGGCAAGGCTTTCTTAAAGTTAACGGTTGCAGTATTCTTATCTTCACACTTTAATACGTCGTGAATTAATTTGCGGTTAAAAACCAAATCACCGTGGAAGAAAAGCATATCGTCGTTAATGAGATCACGCGCAAGATACATTGAATATATGTAGTTGGTCTTGTCGTAAATATCGTTGCGAACAAAACTGAAATTTAGTTCTGGAAACTCTTTTGCAACGCCCTTAAGCTGCTCTTCAAAAGGCCCTGTGGTTATTATAAAGTCCTTAATGCCTTCTGCAGATAATAAACGGATTTGTCTATGAAAAATAGATTCCCCATTTTTAAGTGGCGCCATAGACTTGTGATTATTTTGGGTAAAATCACCCATTCTATTGCCAAGCCCAGAGTTAAATATAATTGCTTTCATTACTACCTTTCCTTAACTGATATTTTGTTGATTTCAATCACAATCATAATTATATAAAAAATCAACAAATAGTCAACAATTTTGCCCCAAAATAGCAAATTAGACCTTGACAATCACACATTGTTGATTTATAATATACAAAACAACGATTTTTAAGGTGATTTTATGTCGGTTGGTTCAAATATTAAAAAAAGAAGATACGAATTAAGAATGTCTCAACAAGATTTGGCGTATAAAATGGGATATAAAACGCGCTCAACTATTGCAAAGATAGAATCGGGCGAAAACGACGTTTCACAAAAGAAACTTCAAAAGTTTGCATCTGTTTTAGAAACCACGGTTGAATCGCTTATTAGTGGATATTCCACAATCAACCAACAAACAATTTCCCCTTACCCCACAACACAATTTAGAAAGGGAAAATGCGCCGTTATAATCCTTGCTGGTGGAAAAACGGGTGTTAATAGCAGAAACATTCCTAATCAATTTATTGAAATTAATGGAAAACCAATTATAGTTTATTGTATGGAAACTTATCAAGCGCACCCTTTAGTTGATGATATTTACGTTGTTTGTCTAAAAGGTTGGGAACAAATAGTTTCTGCTTATGCAAAGCAGTTTGGGCTTTCTAAACTTAAAGGCGTTATCACAGGTGGGAAAAGTGGCGTAGAGTCCTTGAAAAACGGGTTCTATCATATAAAAGACAAATATCACCCAACAGATTTTATTATCATACAAGAATCAACAAGACCTATGGTAAGCGTAGAAACGGTTTCCAGATTGCTTTTAGCTTGCTCTGAATCGGGTAGCGCAACCATCAGCCACACAATGAACAACTACGTTCAGTTTGACGTTTCTGGCAATTATCCCGAATATCTAGAAAGAAATTCCATCGTAGCAATGCAATCACCCGAAGCGCATAAGTTTTCCGTTTTAAGCGAAGTTTTTGAAATGGCAGAAAAATCACAATCGCAACTCAATGAATCTTGCTGTACTATGCTTATGTATAATTTAGGTTTAGACATAAACTTTATAGAAGGGAGCATCAACAACATAAAAATAGAGCGCGACGAAGATATTATGAGATTTGCAGCTTTATGTAAAGAATAGAGTTAAATTTTGTATAATAATGTTAAAAGCCAAGACTGTTTTACAATCTTGGCTTTTCTTTTTTTCATCTAAAAGTCTGTAAATCTTGGTCGTTAGATCACATACAAGTTAAGCATACTCGCCCACCTTGCACAATATTTCCTAAACAACCCCGTCATTACTAT
>JAZRMS010000032.1:0-3157 GCA_045647825.1 Christensenellaceae bacterium | reverse complement strand
TAGGCATAAAGGGAGCGATAAGAGTTTCGCCACTACATTGCCACGGAACGGACGACATTGACAAATTCTTAAAAATCACGGCTAAACTTGTAGAAAAACATACTAAATAAAGTGGTGTAGTATAGGACGATCAAAATGATTAAATGGAATAATAAAGTTGTGCCCGTTGCAACAATTTCAAATGAAGAAGAAACTAATAACTTGCTTTCTTGCTTACAAGAAAGCGGATTAAAAATAGTTGAAATAACGTATCGTACAAGTTACGCAAGTCAAGCAATTAAGCACGCTATCACAAAATATCCCCAAATAATAGTAGGTGCAGGCACTATTATAAATACAAAGCAATGTAAAAGCGCAATAAAATCTGGCGCAAAGTTCATAGTTGGTCCGGGTTTTTCAAAAAAAGTTGCAAAACTGTGTAAAAGATTGAAAGTTTTATATATTCCCGGAGTTGTAACGCCAAGCGAAGTTATGCAAGCAATTAACTGCGGAATTGAAATTGTTAAGTTTTTTCCTTATTCAACTTTTGGCAAACTTGACACGATAAACGCTTTAGCCGCCCCCTTTCCTAACGTAAAGTTTATGGTTACTAACGGCATAAACGAAGAAAATTTTTCGGAAATACTAAAAAATCCGCACGTAATAAGCGTTGGTGGAAGTTGGATGTTAAAGGGAACAAAAGAACAAATGCTAGAAAAAATGAAAAACATAGTGGAGACTTTAAAATGTATTTGCTAGGTGTTGATATAGGTAGCAGTTCTGAAAAGTGTGTGATTTTTGACGAATTAGGCAATTTAATTAGTGTTGCTAAAACCGATTATCAAATAATAGAAAATGGTGAATGCGTTGAACAAAATGCAAATGATTATTATACGGCATTTTTGCAAAATCTCAAGCAAATAGGAAAAGATATTCTTTTAAAAGTAACTGCGATTTGTATTTGCGGACAAACCCCAACAGAAGTTTTCGTTGATAAAAATGGAAACGTTTTACGAAATGCGATTATGTGGAAAGATAGTCGCGCAAAAGAACAATTTACCCGTCAAAAAGCAAAGTATACTTTTGCCCAACTTGAAAATTTTGCCGGCTGCCTTATTCCAAAATCAGAAAACTGGACGACTTTAAAAATGGCGTGGGTTAAAGATAATGAACCTGAAATTGCTGAAAAAACATATAAAGTTCTTCAACCAAAAGATTATTTAATTTATAAACTTTCGGGGGAATTTGTTACCGACCTTTGGAGCGCGCGTTGTTTTTCAAACGTTAACACAGGCGTTCTCAATGAAGAGTTGTTAAAATTTTTTGGATACAACAAAAATATTGTTCCCAAAATATTTAAGCCAACCGACGTCTGCGCAATGGTAGAAAATGAAGAAGTAGAAAGTTTAGGGTTGCAGAAAGGAAACAAAATAGTGTGTGGTTGCAGCGATGGATTTGCGGCAATGTTAGCAGCGGGCATTTTTGGAAAAGGGAACGTTGCATTTAACAGTACAGGGACTTCTGAAATGGCAGGCGTTGTAAAACTATTCAATACTGCTGTTGACGGTCTGTACGTTTTTCCAAAATCCCTCACTAATGAAAAAGCCGTTTATTTTGGACCTACGCAAAGCGGCGGCTCGTCCATATTATGGTTTGCGAAAAACCTATTTAATATCTCTTTTGAAGAAATGATTTTACTTGCAAAACAATCGCCCGCAGGTAGCAATGGACTTATTTTCTTACCATATATAAGCGGAGAACGCGCGCCTATTTGGGATAGTAATGCTAAAGGTTGCTTTTTTGGAGTAAAAAGTTCGCATACGGCAAGCGACTTTGCAAGAAGTGTTTTAGAAGGCGTTGCTTTTTCTATTAAAAATATTTTGGAAAGTTCTATGCAAAGCTTTGATGAAATGCGATTACTTGGCGGCGGAAGTAAAATACCGCTTTGGTGTCAAATTAGAACAGACGTACTAGGTGTTCCCGTAAAGATAATCGATTGCGATGAAGCGTGCGCGCAAGGTTCTGCTATACTTGCAGGTATAGGCGTCGGGGTATATTCTTCTTTTAGTGACGCCACAGACAAAGTTTGTAAAATAAGCAAACGTTATTCGCCTAATAAAGAAACAAAGAGAATTTACGACAAAAATTATAACGTATACAAAACGCTATATAAAAACACAAAAGATTTAATGAAAGAAATTTAATGTATAGGATAAAAGTATGAAACAATCAGATATTTTAAACTTTTCAGTACAAATCAATAATGGGCTCAAAGAAACAAGCGCAGATGGAGCAGGGTTGGTTTTCGATTCAAAATACGGCATAATGTTTTGCGCTTATATGCCGGGTAAACAAGGTAATTATGGCGAATCAAGGGGTAGGATTAGTCTATCATATTTTCCCGCGTCGCAACCTGCAAATATAAAATTTGTTGAAGTTGATACCAGAAAGGACGTCTATTGTCAAAACATATTTGGACTAGGGGACGGAAAGGTGAGAATTATTTACGAACTAGATAGCCGAGCAGACGGCGACCACCAAACCGTGTATAAAGATTTTGATTTTTTAACGGAAACGCTTTCAGAAGCGAAAGTTGTGATGCTAAAAAAAGGCGACGGTTCAATAGTTCCGCTTTGCACTAGCGAACAGTTTAACTATTTGCAAAGTAACGGTTTTACAAATCAAGAATATTTGCGCACAGAACAAATTTCTTTCGGCAGTCATACTATTTTTCGTGGTGAAGACGGCTTTGTTTACGGTGCGATAACAAGTTATCTTGCAGAGCCTATTTTGTATCGCTCAAGCGATAATTTGGCAACGTTAGAGTTTTTTGCTATTTGTCCGTTTGCTGCGCAATACGAAATGGATTATAAATTTTTAAACGGAAAAATTTATGGGGTGTTTAGAACGCCGCCAGAAAAGGATTCTATTTTTTACACCACGTCTAGCGATATGGGTAAAACGTGGAGTGAGCCGCACCTTATTAAAGATAGTGTTTCTTGTAGATCACGTTTAATCAATTACGGCGACCATATTCTAGTTTTAGCAAACCATTATAACAACGATACCGGTAATCGCCCTGAAATGCAACAGGCAAGAACTAGTTTAAGGTTTTATTTTGCTGAAAGGAAAGCGCCTTGTGAAGAAAATATGGTTTTAGAACTATATAGTAAGTGCG